>JAUNJT010000008.1 GCA_030533105.1 Eggerthellaceae bacterium | reverse complement strand
GACCGTGCCGAACATACCGCGCGCATCGCACGCCCTGAAGTGTTCTTCGTTGAAGTCGACTGCCGCGACGAGAGCACATGTCCTCATAGCGCCCTTCCTTTCACGCATGGACCGTATCGATCCGGCAAGGCGGTGCGAGCGGGCCTGTAAGCCGGGTTCTGTCGTTGGACGGCCATTTATCTCGAACGTACGTCACCGCACGTCTCAAGCACGCAACCCGAATGCACGAAAGGGCTGATCGTATGGCATTCCTATTTGCGCTTGCTCGGGATGGGGTTTACCAAGCCGTGCCGTTACCGGCACGCTGGTGCGCTCTTACCGCACCGTTTCAGCTTTTCTCGCAGGCAAAAGCATGCGGGAGTCTTCTTTTCTGTGGCACTTTCCGTCGGGTCGCCCCGCCCAGCCGTTAGCTGGCATCCTGCCCTTACGAGCCCGGACTTTCCTCACGTCGCGACATGCGCGGCGCGCGGCCGCCTGGCCCGCTCGCGGAAAGCATTGTACCAAAGATTTTGAGGATTGGTCAGAGAAGCGCTGCTTCCATGATGCGAACAAAAAACGCTGCGTTTAGCGGAAACGCGCAAGCCACTCCCCTACGAGCTCCTCGTCGGCATCGATGGACAAGCGCTTATAGCGCGACGAAGCGCCGCTTGCCACCGAAACAGCGGTTTTCGGAAGAGAAAGCTCGGAGGCGATCAACTTGCAGACTGCTTTGTTCGCCTTGCCATCTGCGGGAGGCGCCGTGATGCGCACCTTGAGCACCTCGCCCTGCGGACCCTCTTCGAAGCCCACGACCTCATCACGCCCGGACTTGGGCGTCACATGCACCGTTATGTACGCAGGAGCGCTCATGCTTTCACTTTCATCATCCATGCAAAGCATAACACCGCTTGCAATAAAAAGAACCTGTGCTCATAGGAGGGCACAGGTTCTTCTGTAGGCATGCTATAAAAACTAGTCGATCTCGCCGAACTCGAACTCGTCTTCGACATCGCCATAACCGGAGAGGTCCTTCTCGATGATGGACGCAGTCGGTTGGGCAGCCGCAACGGGAACGCTCTCGAATTGCGGGGTCGTATACGACATCGCGATACCAGCGGATTCCTGGCGAACAGGAACTTGGTTCGTCACTACCGGCTGAACATCGGCCTGAGGTGCCACGTACTCCTCAACCGCAGCGGCCTGAGCTGCCTGAGCGGCACGCCTGTGAGCACCCAGCGCGGTCTGGGCCATGCTGGCTTCGATATTGGCGAGCTTCTTGGTTGCGTCGGTGATGAAATCCTTGAGGATGTCGTGATACTCCTCACGCGTATCATCGCGCTCGTCTTCGAGCTCGCGGATGATGTTCGTGATCTTCTGCTTCTCCTTCTCGGCATTCTCGACGATGCGGTCTGCGTCGTCCTCAGCATCCTGGATGATCTGAGCAGCCTCGTCGTTCGCCTGGGCGATGATGTCCTCAGCGGAACGTTGCGCCGAAATCAGTGCCCTGGAAATCGCAGCGTCATCGAGCTTGCGCTCCTCAAGCAGGCCTTCGAGTTCGATGATGCGTGCCTTAGCATCGGCAAGCTCGACAGAAGCAGCTTCGTCTGCAACGGGAGCGGCTTCGACGATCGTCTCGATGGCGGGGGCAGCCTCGACGACTGCAGGCTCTCCGTCCGTAAGCTCGGCGATGCGTGCCTGGAGACGGTCAATCGTTCCATTGAGCGCATCGATCTCGTCAGCGACGAATTCTAGGAACACGTCAACTTCGTCGACATCGTATCCCTTGCGATCGATGGAAAAGCTTTGGTTGTTAATGTCGGCAGAGGTGATAGCCATAACATGCTCCCTTCGTTTCTGTTTCGTTTAACCCCTGATTACAGCAAAAAATTCACAATCAGCCTTGTAGCAAATTGTAATACAAGCAACGCGATAATGGGAGAAATATCTATCATCCCTCCAATAGGCGGCACCATTTTTTTGAAGAGGTCAAGATATGGGTCGCAAATCTTGCCCAAGAACCCATAAATGCTCGAAAGAATGCCGCCTTCGGTCATCGGTATCCACGACATCAACACATACACCACGATGATGGTGCAATAGAAATCTACCAGTCGGACGAGAATGTAAGCGAAGGTCATGCTATCTCTTCCTTCCCTTTCAAACCTTACGCATCCTTAAGCGCGAAACCGTGCCTTATGATGCGCCCAACTCACGCGAGCGATTCGCACACGCCCGCTCCCCTGCGATGATCGATTCCGTAAAGCCCTTATCCTCCATTGCAGCGAGACCGGCGATCGTCGTGCCTCCAGGACTGCAAATCGATTCGAGCACCTCATGAACGGGAATGCCCGACTTTTGGATATAGGCGGCTGTACCGAACACGGTCTGGATTGCCAATTGCTCGCTCACTTCGCGTGAGAGCCCTTCTTGAACTCCCCCGTCTCGCATGGCCTCAATCAAAGCGCAAACATATGCAGGGCCAGAACCGCTTACGGCGGTTACGGCATCGAGATCTTTTTCCGCAACGATGCTCGATGCGCCAAAGCAAGAGAACAGCTCGTTGACAAGCGAAACATCCGCATCGTTTTCCCCATCACCGGCAACTCCGCTTGCGCCCTCCATCACCTGAAGCGGCATGTTCGGCATGACGCGCACCACGCGCGCGCCTTCGGGCAAGCGTGACTTGATATCGGCGATCGCGACACCTGCCGCGATGGAGATGAACAAAGGAGATTCTTGCTTGATTATCTGCCCTCCAAGCGCGCTTTGAGCGATATCGCAAAGCACGCCTGGAAGGATCTGGGGCTTCACGGCGAGGAACACGACATCCGCTTCCGATAGAAGCGAGACGTCTTCGACGCATGCAACGCCGTATTTCTCAGAAAGCATGGCGCGGCGTTCCTGACCAGGATTCACTACAACGATGTTATCCGCGCTAAGAGCGGATGCAGGATTTTGCGAGGAAGCGATCATGCCGCCGACCAAGGCGGCACCCATCTTTCCCCCGCCGATGACCGCAATGCGCGTATGCGCATCGAATTCGGGCATTACAAAACCCCTTGAGAGATAAGCCGTGCCCTCTCGTCATCGGTCAACGCGATGCCCGTGGAAAGTGCGAACACCTTCTCGCCAACGCATTCGACGCGTGCATCGACCATGCTGGCGGCGCCGAAGGAGAAGTCGAGAATCCGCTTCGCGAGATCGGCGGGAGTGCTCTTCATATTCAGAACGACCATGTCACCGGCACGAAGGCAACGGGCAACCTGCTCGACTTCGCTATAAGCGACGGGGCGGATAACGCTCAGCGAGCGCGAAGGGGCATGCGTCGTCTCGCCTTCGCCTGCATAAGCGGCATGCGGATCGAAGCTCATACGCGAAGAATCGAATGACGATTCACGATCGAAGCTCGAACGGCGATCGGTATCTGCGAACGAATCGGTAGCACGCGTACGGGCGCGAACATCGTCGATGTTGACAAGATTGGAGGAAACCGAGCGCACAGACGAACGCTTCTGCGAAGCATTGCGGTTCTGGTCGCCCGTCACACGATCGCGAAGACGTTGGAATGCGGCACGACCGAAACGATTCTCGTTGGGACGATCGTCGTCGTCTTCATCATCGTACTCGTCGTCGAGATCATCGTCGTCGAGCGGCTCTTCCTTGTCGTTTGAGAAACCAAGCTTCGACTTGATATTGTCGAGTACTCCGCCTTCGCCCAGAGAAATCTTCGGCAGCTCCATGATATGCTTCCCCTCGATTCGCCGCTCACCACGTGGAGCGGTCCGGATAATACCAACCTATACTCGTGCATCCTCGAATGCTTCGCTGAAAATCGCCCTTCCGATGCGCACCATCGTGGACCCAGCACGAATAGCTTCTCGCCAGTCCTCGCTCATGCCCATGGACAGCTCAACGAAACTTTGAGCATACGTATAGTCTAGTTTACCATGAATATCGCGTTTAAGGGCTGCGAGCTGCTCAAAACACGCCTGCGCGACTTCTGCATCCCCCTGCGGTGCCATGGTCATCAGCCCGCATACGCGCACGTTCGGCAATGCGCAGCAATACTGCACGAGCGCAAGCGCATCTTCAGCGCAACATCCGCCTTTGCTTTCCTCGCCCGACACATTCACCTCTATAAGGACATCCTGGGTCTTACCACGCGCACAAGCGCTCGATGAGATCTTGTCTGCATGCGATGCTTTGTACAGAGAATGGATGAGCGTCGCCGAGCCCACGATATCCGGAATGCGACGCGATTGGATATTGCCGATGAAATGCCAATTCGCTTCAGGTACCGCAAGGGCTTTCTCGCAGAGGCATTCGGGACGGTTCTCCCCGAAATCCCGCGCACCTTCCTCGAAAGCCTTAAACGCGGTCTTCGCATCAACCGTTTTGGAAACGGCGATCAGCCGCACCTCGTCAGGCCGCCTTCCGCACGCGATCGCCTGATCGCGTACCAGTTCGTTTATCGTGGCAAATCGTGTTACGGGCATATTCGTCACCTTCATCGTCGTTATGCAAAAGGAAACGGGCGCTTTAAAAGCGCCCGTCCGGGTATCAATGATATGCGCACCTTAAAGACCTTACCTCTTCAGGCAACCGCGCTTTTTCGCATTAGCGCTGACGCTTCAGGAACTCAGGGATGTAATCCTCGTCAGCGAAGCGGCCGCCGGCCGTCGAAGCATACTGGGAAGCGATCGACGACTGATACTGGGGAGCAGCGGTCTTGGTGGGCTGATCCGTGGAAGCGAACAAGCTGGAAGGCGAGAAGTCCTTGCTGGACTGGCGACCGGAGTTCATCTTGAAACCGGTTGCGATGACCGTGATGCGGACGGTATCGCCAGCGTTCTCATCGATGATCTGGCCATAGATGATGTTGGCATTCTCGTCTGCGCACGCCTCGACGACGGAAGCGGCCTCAGCGATTTCAGCAAGGGTGAGATCCGGACCACCGGAGATGGAGAACAGGACGCGCGTCGCACCTGCGATGGAGGACTCGAGCAGGCGGGAGTTGGTAGCCTGTTGCGCGGCGTCGACGGCGCGATTCTCGCCAGAGGCGATGCCGATGCCCATCATAGCGGAGCCGGCATCCTTCATGACCGTGCGGATATCCGCGAAGTCGAGGTTGATCAAACCAGGGATGGTAATCAGGTCGGTTACGCCCTGAATGCCCTGACGGAGCGTATCGTCAGCGATGCGGAATGCATCGAGCATGCTCGTCTTCTTCTCGACGATCTCAAGCAGACGATCATTCGGGATCACGATGAGCGTGTCAACCTTCTGGGAGAGCAGATCGATGCCCTGCTCAGCCTGGTTGCGGCGCAAACGGCCTTCGAAGGAGAACGGCTTGGTAACGATGCCGACCGTCAGCGCGCCGATTTCCTCGCGTGCGATCTCGGCTACGACGGGAGCACCGCCCGTGCCCGTGCCGCCACCCTCACCAGCGGTGACGAACACCATGTCAGCGCCAGCAAGCGCCTCGCGGATCTGTGCACGGCTCTCCTCGGCGGCCTGGCAACCAACCTCAGGATTCGCACCTGCGCCGAGACCACGAGTCAATTCCTCACCGATATGGATGGTGACATCTGCGTCGGACATCAACAAAGCTTGGCGATCGGTGTTGACGGAGATGAACTCCACACCCTTGATTCCAGCTTCGACCATACGATTCACGGCGTTCGTGCCGCCGCCGCCAACGCCGACGACCTTAATGACGGCCAGATGGTCAGGTGCGATATTGTTTGGCATTTTTTCCTCCCTGATTGAAGTGCTCAACTCATTTATATGCTTAGTTTTTTGTATGTGAACACACATGCTATCATTCTACACATTGTCAACCCCTTTTTGCGAAGTCACATGCACGTCCACATGGGATTATCATAAGCTGCGCCACATGGGATTATCGACCACGCGCACGTTGATGTAGGCTATCTCGCCTTCGTACTCCTCAAGCAGCTGAAGGCATACGCGTTCCTTGTCGCGAATATTCTCCGCAGAGCCGAAAGCGATCTCAACGCCGTTGTCCAAAACAAGCGTCGTGGAATCGGTATCGGTAGCCTTGACCTCGCATACCCGATCGGCGAGGCTCGTGGTCATGCCAGACACGATCGAGAGCGCGCAATTGACGTTCTCGTTCGTGCAAACAGCACCGATTTCAGGCTCTTCCCCATATGCGACATCGGAGATATGCAGGACCTGCTCAGCGTCCTCGTAGATTTTGGGGCTGATCATCTTGCCCGCTTCGGAATTCTTGTCGGGAATGGGCATCAGCCAGATGTTGTCGGAAGAGATGGCCCAGCTCCTAACACCGGTCGTATCGACGACCGGCACCTCCACGACCGCCATGATGGTTCGCTCGGAAACCGAGATCTCGAGCGTTGACGGGAACATGCGGAATATCTGGACGGACTGGATCCACGCATCCTTGAGCAAACGTTGTTTGATCAAGTCGGTATCGACACTGAGAAGCGTCGCATCTTTGGGAACCGCGGCGAGTTCGGAGACCTCCTCGGCAGTCAGATGCTCGATGCCCTCGACGGTCACTTGCTTGATGGTGAAAGCGTTCGTAAAGGAAAGCGCAGCGAACACGACTGCGAGCACAGCAACAAGCGAGCCTATCGCTATGAGCACGGCCCTCAAACGCTTGCGGAACTTCGTTTCCGGCACCTGCGATGTGCGCTCGGCCCTTTGTGCGTTGCGGATGTCTCCGACACGCACCGAAGAGACGGAACGAGAGGAGTATCTGCGTCCACTCGAACGTCCACCATCATCTGTGCGATAGCTATATCGGCGCGTGTTCGAAGAACGCGTAGATGTACGCGAAGACGCCGAGCTACGGCTTCTGCGCGTAGACGAGGAATCGTAGCGTCGGCTGTCGTTTGGTGCCATGTGCCTTTAGGACTTTCTCACATCGCCACTATGCATTGGCCGTCTTTTTCAGCGCATCGGCGAGCTGGGGGCCGAGCGCTACGACATCGCCTGCACCCATCGTGATGACTAAATCGCCGGGCATAACCTTGCTCGCAAGATACGGGACGACGTCGATGCGACGCGGCACGTATGCCGCTTGTGGATGGCCTTGATGGTCGAGTACGACATTGAGGAACGTCTTTCCCGAGACACCTGGAACAGGTATCTCGCCTGCAGGATACACATCCATGAACGTCAAATAATCCGCCTCATCGAAAGCGCTGGCGAATTCGTCATGCAAAACCTCCGTGAACAGGGGCGCGCGCGAATAGCGATGCGGTTGGAACAGGACATGCACGCGCTTGAAATCCAGCTGCTTCGCCGCTTTGATGGTCGCAGCGATCTCGGTTGGATGATGCGCGTAATCGTCGACGATCGTGATGTCGTTTACGGTCGCCACCAAATCGAAGCGACGGCGGACGCCGGCGAATTCGCCGAGCGCTTTGGCCGCTTTCTGCACATCGAGCCCCAGCGCATAGATCATCGCGAGAACGCCGGTCGCATTGAGCGCGTTATGGATACCGGGATTCTGCTTGATGGAACCCTGCACAGAGGTCTTATCGGGGAACGTCACGGTGAAGGTGCTCCCCACGCCATGCGGGGCATAGTCGCTGATCCGCACATCACACGAATCATCGAACCCATACGTCAGCATCGGGCATCGGCAGCACTTCCGTGCGAACTCGACCAAAGTCGGATCCTGTCCGCATATGATCGCGGTGCCGTCTTCGGGGACGGAGCCGATGAATATCCCGAATTGCTCGCGGATCTCATCGATGCCGCTGTAATGATCGAGATGATCGGCTTCGACATTCGTTACGATGATGGCTTTCGGGGACAGATAGGTGAACGATTTATCGCTCTCATCCGCCTCGACTACGTAATACGACCCCGTGCCGGAATGTGCGTTCGTGCCGTATGCGCGCACGATGCCGCCGATGAGGAACGTCGGATCGAATCCGAGTGCGTCGATGACGCTTGCGAGCATCGAAGACGAAGTCGTTTTACCATGGGTTCCCGCTACGGCAAGCGTATCGAGATCACGGCCAAGATATGCGAGCATCTTCGCACGATGCCAAATCTCGATGCCACGCGAGACCGCTTCACGGTATTCGGGATTGTTCTCCATGATGGCCGTCGACACGACGACGATATCGGGTTGGGCCTCCCCTGTCGCGATATGCGTTTTGTCATGCCCGATGTATACCGTGATGCCAGCTTCGACCAACTGATCGGTATAGCGGCTCTGGCGGACATCGGAACCGGTCACGACAAGGCCTTGATCGTGCGCTACGCGGGCGATACCGCTCATGCCCACACCGCCGATGCCGATGAAATGGATGGTCTTTATCGTCTTCTCTTCTGTTTGCTCGGACACGGATGTCTCCTTTTTAAAACCTAACCCGCATTAATCTATCGCCAACCGCCAGAAAAGCTGCGTGCGATAGGGCATCTACATCATTTCCCCGCACTTGCGGCTACAACGCTAAGCACGGCATCGGCTAAACGCGCAGATGCGCTCGCCGTCTTTTGGGCAAGGGCGGCCACATGCATGGATTCGCGCACGGATGCATCATCGATGAGGGTACGCACGTATTGCTTGAACTCTTCGCTTTCCGCTTGATCATCTGCGATCAGATAGGCGCATCCAGCTTCGACGTACGCCTTCGCGTTCGTCGTCTGATGGTCTGCGGTTGCGTATGGGAATGGCACCAAAAGCGCGGGAATCGCCCGTGCGGAGATCTCGGCAAGCGAGGTCGCGCCCGAACGGGACACGATGCAATCCGCAGCGGCGAGGGTTTCTCCCATGCGATTCTGATAGCCCATCACGATATAGCGTTTAGCCTGCTCATCGGTTAGCGCAAGCGCCTCCTCGACCGACTCGAGTTCCTTGGGACCCGTGATATGGACGATGTACAGGTCGTCACGTTCCAAAAGCTCGTCTTTCATCGCGCAGATGGCCTGGTTGATATGCCGTGCACCCAAGCTACCGCCGAACACGAGCAGCATACGCGCTTCATCGGGTATACCGAGCATCTCGCGACCTTGCGCACGCGTCGCCTCAAGCACCTGCTTGCGCACGGGATTTCCCGTCACCTCGACCTTATCGTCGGAAAGCCCGGGGTTCGAGCAAGCGTATGTCAGGCACACCTTGCTCGCCTTGCGGGAAAGCTGCTTGTTCGCAAGTCCCATGACGGAGTTCTGCTCGTGGAGCACCAGCGGGATGCCGAGTTTCTCCGCCGCCCTTCCCACGGGAATAGAGACATAACCGCCGAAGCCGACCACGCAGTCGGGCTTGATCTCGGAAAGCCATGTTTTGGCCAAGCCAGTGCTTTTGGATATCTTGATGAGCGCTTTCGGAAGGGTCGTCGGATGATTGCGATTGAAACCCGATGCCTCGAAAGCCTTGAACGGGATGCCCGCTTCGGGAACGAGCCTCGCCTCGACGCCTTTCGGGGTACCGGCGAAGCGCACTTCGCAGCCACGGTCTTGGAGCGTTTCAGCTAAAGCAAGCGCGGGATTGATATGGCCCGCAGTTCCACCACCTGATAAGACGATGAGCATGATGCCCCCTCCCCATCATTATCGATATAACCCGTGCGCAAAAGCGCACGGCGTGCTAGTTCGCCCTGATGACCCGTAAGTCGTCGCGTCGCTTCTCGTACACTTTCGACTTATCTGACGCCTCCGATACCCCGAGTATCAAGCCGACCATGATGAGTGTGGCGATCATGGACGAACCTCCCGAGGAAATGAACGGAAGCGGCTTGCCCGTCGTCGGAAGCAAACCGATAACGCACGAGATATTCAAGAACGCCTGCGCGACGATCATGATGACCAGACTGCCAGAGAGCATGGCATCGAATCCTGTCGCCGCCGAACGGCAAATGCGCATGCCTGCCCAGAGAAACACGAGGAACATCACGATGACCAGCGTGGCACCGATGAGGCCGAGCTCCTCGCCGATGACGGCGAAAATGAAGTCTGTCTCCGCCTCGGGAAGGTACTGGAATTTCTCATGCGAGTTGCCCAAACCGACTCCGGTCACACCACCTTCGGCAAGCGCATAGTAAGAATGTATGAGCTGATAGCCCGCGCCATATCCCCCTTCGCCGTCGTTCCACGGGTCGGAAAGGATGTTGAAGCGATTGGAACGATAGCCCGTACCGAATACCGCGAACAGGGCGAATATGACAAGACCCAACACGATGATCGCGAACCATTTCGTAGGAACCTCGCCTATCCAGAGCACGCTGAGCAAGCCGACACCGATGATGAGCGTCGTGCCGAGGTCGGATTGGAAGACATAGAGGAAGCCCATGGGAATGATAATGCCAACGAAAGCCCAGACAGCGGCTTCTTTGAAGGAGAACTCCCCCGATCGGTAGTGGTCGAGGATATATGCGCCCATGATGGCAAAGGCGATTTTCGCGAACTCGGATATTTGGAAGCTGAAGCCCGCGATGAGAATCCATCGACGCGCGCCATTGACTTCATCGCCTGCAAAACGCGTGAGTAGGATGAATAGTGCGACGATGACGACGACAGCTATAGCCACGAATTGCGTATTGAACCACGAGCTTGGAATGACCTTCCATAAGATGACAGCGAGAACAACGCCGATAGCGACCGCGATCAACTGCTTACGCAGGAAATAAAACGGGCCGACTTCATCCTCAACGGTTTCCATGGTCCCTGCGGAAAAAACCATGACCAAGCCGAATAGAACCAGAGCGAGCACCGTAAGCAAAAAGACGATGCGTATCAGAAGCACATTGACGTCATTGGAGGTTGTTGTTCGCGATTGGCGGGCCATCGTTACACGGCACCGCCCTGCCTGGCTTCAATATCGCCATTTGGCGCGATTCGGGCAGCGTGCTCTTTTACGAAGCGCTTGAACACATCACCGCGCTCTTCGAAGCATGAGAACTCATCGAACGAGGCGCATGCAGGGGAAAGCAGAACGACTTGACCAGGTTTAGCCAGCTCGCATGCCTTATCGAATGCGTCCCGAAGATGATCTGCCTCCAAGATGTCGAGCGTGCAGTCGGATGGCACATCGCTTCTGAATGCCTCGACGAAACGTTCGCGCGCCTCACCGAAGCAGATGACGGCAGCACTATTAGCGCGAGCAGCCTCCACGAGCGGCGTCAAATCGGTACCCTTATCGCGCCCGCCGAGCAGCACGATGGAGCTTCCCGGCGCGAATGCGTTGAATGCCACGAGCGTCGCATCGACATTCGTGGCCTTGGAATCGTTATAGAAGCTCACGCCATCGACAACGCCAGCTGGCTCGATGCGGTGCTCGAGCGGCGCGAAGGTGCGCAAGCCCTCCGAGATCGCCTCGTCGGACAAGCCGATTGCAACCGCACTCGATGCTGCGGCAAGCGCGTTCGACACATTATGAGGACCTTTGATCTGGAGATCCTCGGCACGGCAGAGAACATGCTCGACTCCGTTGAAGGCGACGACGAGCACGTCATCGCTAAGATACGCGGCATTCTTGCTCCCGCATCGCGCGATCATGCTCTCGCGTAAGCCGAAAGCAGTGCCGATGGGAATGTAATCGAAACCACGCTCGGCCTCGGGGGTCGCCTTTAAAGCCCGCACCGTGGCACGCACCGTCTCATCGGTTGCATCGAGCACGGCAACGGCGCCTTCGGTCTTAGAGAGATTGGCAAGCACCTTGTGCTTTGCTTCCACATACGCCTCATGCGAACGATGCCATGAGAGATGATCGGGCGTGATGTTGAGCAGAACGGCAACTTTCGGAGCGAACAGCTTGGTAGATGCGAGTTGGTAGGACGAAACCTCGACTACATAGTATTGAGCCGTCCTTTGGGCGACCGCTTCAAGGCATACGTCGCCGATGTTTCCGACCGGTGCCGCAGAAAGACCCGCAGACCTTAAGAGATGCGCCGTGAGCGCGGTGGTGGTCGTCTTGCCATTCGTGCCCGTTATCGCGATCCACGTGCACTCTGTGGGGCACTCGCGCCATGCGAATTCGATCTCGCTTACGATCTCGGTGCTCGCAGCCTGCGCGCTTTTGTAGAAATCGCTGAATTGCGAGATGCCGGGGCTCGCTATGCACAGATCGTAGGTTTCCTCGAAATGCTCGTATTCGAAGAGCACACGCGCGCCGCGCTGCTCCATATCGCGGCCGAACGCGCACGCGGAATCGTTGCGCGCACCGGCTGCAATCGTCAGAGAATCGATGCGGCTACCCAGTAAGTCAGCGCAATACGATGACGCCGCCTTGCCGCTTTTACCCAAACCGAGAATGAGCACACGCCCGAGATGTGCGGGCGCATGGTTGAAACCGGCTATGAATCCATCACGTGCAACCATAGCTCGCTACCCCATCAACGTTCCTGCAAAGTACAGTACAAAACCGCAGGTGGCGAGCAGACCGGAGATGATCCAGAAACGGATGACGACCTTCGTCTCGCTCCACCCCTTCTTCTCGAAATGATGGTGCAGCGGCGCCATCAGAAACACGCGCTTGTGATGCCTCTTGTAATAGAAGACCTGGATCATGACCGAAAGCGCTTCTGCAACGAAAAGACCGCCGATGATGATTGAGATGAACTCGGTTTTCGTCACCACGGCAAGGCAACCGAGCGCCATGCCGAGAGAGAGCGAACCGGTATCGCCCATGAAGATATCGGCAGGATAGGAGTTGAACCACAAGAACCCGATGCATGCACCTGCGATCGCCGCCGAGAAGACGGCGGGCTCGAGCATGTTGGAGCGGAATGCGATAGCGGCCATGACCACCATCACGACCATGACGGTTCCGCTTGCAAGACCATCGAGTCCATCGGTTAGGTTGACGGCGTTGCACATGCCCATCAGCAAGATGTCGACCACGATGACGTAGAGCCACGGGATGTCGAAACCAGATCCTATCGGAAGCGTCGTGGTCAAGATCCCGAAATCAAGCGTCACGATGAACGGGATCTCGATGGTGGGAGCAATGTTCAGGAAGTTCACCGCGACGAGAACGAATGCGGTGGAGATTATGAACTGGCCAACGAGCTTTGCCTTCGGCGTCAAACCGAGCGATTGCTCCTTGACGACCTTCGATGCGTCATCGATAAGACCCAATGCGCCCGTAAGCAGAGTCGCTACGACCAAAGCGATCGTCGCGAGGTTCAGCTTGCAGGTCAAAAGCACCGCGATGATCACGGCGATGAGCATGATGACGCCGCCCATGGTCGGGGTGCCCTGTTTGACCAAGTGGCTTTCGGGACCATCTGCGCGAACCTGCTGCCCGATATGGCTCGATTTGAGGTATTTGATCCATGCAGGCATGAGCGCCATGGTAATCACCATGGCGAACGCAAGCGCCATGAACACGAGGAAGGAAGGATATTGTGCTACGTTTGCAATCATGTCAGTTCAACAGTCCTTCTACGATTTTCGAAAGCCCCATGCAGTTCGAGGCCTTAACCAGAACTGCGTCACCCGGACGCAGGAGAATGTCTAGCTCTTGGAAGATGTCGGCGTAGGTGGAGACATGCATGACGTTTCTTTGATCCATGCCCCCAGCTACAGCGGCATCCGAGATGCGCGCGCCGAGCTCGCCGATGGTTATGAGGATATCGATCGGCTGGCTCGCCACGAGCCGTCCGATCTCGTCATGGCATGCGGGCCCAAAATCGCCCAATTCCGCCATATCGCCGAGCACCGCGACACGCTTTCCTGCTACGCGCATGCTCGAGAACATCACAAGGGAGGCGCGCATGCTATCGGGGTTCGCGTTGTAGGCATCGTTTACGATGGTGAACCCGCCGCGCGCCATAAGGACTTCCTGGCGGCCCGCCTCGGGCTGCGCCTCATGAAGCGCTTGCGCGATGGTGGCGATATCCAAGCCGCACTGCATACCGAGCGCGGCGGCGGCACATGCGTTGAAAACGTTATGCATGCCACGGAGATTAAGCGAGCAGGACGCTTGCTCGATTCTATCGGCTCCCCCTCTGTGCGCACATAACGTGAACTGCGGGCAACCTTGCTCGTTGAGGACAGCATCGCTTGCCCAAACGGTCAATCCGGCCTCGATCTGGTCTTGAGACGGTACGCGGCCGTCGATCATGCCGAAGAGGGTCACCGCGATGCCACGGCCATCAAGCTGCGCATAGTCACGTACGAAATCCGTAAAGTCATCCGATGCGCACAAGTACGCACGGCCAAGACCATTCGGCAGAGCTTGAAGCAGCTCGGCTTTGGCCTTCGCGATGTTCTCGCGGCTGCCCAAAAGCTCGATATGGCTCTCACCCACATTGGTTATCACGCCCCAGTCGGGACGGACGAACTCGCACAATTCCTCGAGTTGTCCCATACCGCGCATGCCCATTTCGACCACGATGTAATCGGTTTGAGGATCGGCTGAAAGCAGGGTCTTGGGAACCCCGAGCTCGTTATTCTGATTGCCTTTCGTTGCAACGACGCTTCCCGCACATGAGAGGACATCGCGAATGAGATTCTTCGTCGTTGTCTTACCCGATGAACCCGTAAGTCCGATGACGCGGCCTTTCAGGAAACCCCGCCATGCGCGGGCAAGATCGCGTAAGGCCGTCTCGGTGCGAGAGACCTCGATGATCGCAGCGCCCATCTCCTTTGCAAGAAGGCACGTGGAAGCGTCCGGCGGCATCATGACCAAGGCGACATTGGCACCCGCGCGAAGCGCGCTTGCAACGAAATCGTGGCCATCGACGCGCTCCCCTTGCAGAGCCAGATACACGTCGTTTGGCTTCACATCGCGAGAATCCCACGTGATGCCCGTTGAGAGGGCGCCCGCATCGATTGGGTCGACGAGGAACGTTCCCCCTGTATAATTGGCGATTTGTTTCGCGTTCAACTGCATGGCGTGGGCTTTTTTCTCCTTCGTTTAATCAGCGTTTCGTTTGCGCCACTCTGCGGGTCCTACCAGATGAAAAGCTTGCTAGGCGAACCGGCTTTCAAGCTCTTCCGCGGCAACGACGACATCGTCGAACCAATGTTTCTCATCTCCGATGATCTGGTAATCCTCATGGCCTTTGCCCGCCACTAAAATGGCCTCTCCGGGATTCGCCAGCTCGATCGCGCGGCGGATGGCGCTGCGGCGATCGGGCTCGACTTCGTAGCGGTCCTTCTCCGTGCCCATGCCGGCAACGATGTCCTCGATGATGGCAAGGGGATCTTCGCTGCGAGGATTGTCACTCGTGACGATCGCGTAATCGGCAGATAAGGCGGTACGACCCATGATGGAACGTTTCGTCGCATCGCGGTCGCCGCCGCATCCGAATACGACGAACAATCGATTCGGTTTCAGCTCGGTAAGGGAGCCGATGGCCTTCTCGAGCGCATCGGGTGTATGCGCGTAATCGACATATACTGACACGCCGCCATCATGCTGCACGTTCACGCGCTGCAAGCGCCCTGGAACGCCAGGGACATCCGGCATCGTGCGGATGATCGCCTCGGCGGAATAACCCAATGAGAGCGCGATGGCGAAGGCGGTCATAACGTTGGATACGTTGAAGCGTCCAACGAGCGGATATTCGAACGAATACTTCGTGCCACGCACGGAAAGCGTCAGAAGCGTTTTGCCATGGTGGTACTCGACCTCGACGGGATGTATCTGCGCATCCTCGGAAAAGCCGGTCGTGATGATGGAATCCTCTGCTGCAGTGCAACGCTTGAGCAGTTCGCGACCCCATTTGTCATCGATGCAGATGACGCGCTTCGCGGGATAGTCACGCGAGAACAGAAGGGCCTTCGCTTCGAAGTACGCCTCGAAGGTGTGATGATAATCGAGATGATCCTGAGTGAGATTGGTAAACGCCGTCACTGCGAAATCCGTCCCCCATGTGCGCATGAGGTCGAGGGCATGCGAGCTCACTTCCATGGCGACGACATCGCATTGCGCATCCCTCATACGCGCGAACAGAGCCTGCAAATCGGAGGATTCGGGTGTCGTGTGCTCGGATTTCTCGCGGATATCCCCGATGGTGATGCCCACGGTGCCGATGACGGCGCAGCGCTTTCCGATGGAATTCACGATGTGGTTGACCAGATACGTGGTCGTGGTCTTGCCATTCGTGCCCGTGATGCCCACGAGCGCCATGTCCTTCGAAGGATAATCGTAGAAAGCAGCTGCAGCCTGCGCGAGTGCCTTGCGCGAATCCTTCACGATGATCTCGGTGACATCGGTAGCATCCGCAAGATATACCTTACGTTCTACTACCAGTACCTTCGCGCCGCGATTGATGGCGTCTTGGGCGAAGGAATGGCCATCGGTCTTCAGACCTACGATGCAGAAGAACGCATACCCGGGCTCGACCTTATCGCTTCGATACGCGAGACCTTCGATGGTCTCCTCCGCATTCCCGATGATCGTACCGCCCATGGCGGCGCACAATTGCGCGCAAGTTTTGCTCATAGCTTCATCCTTAGTCTGGCAGAATCCTGTAGTGGCTGATAGCGTACTCCATTATATCCCTAAAGACTGAGACCGTATTTCGTTCGTACGGAACCTTCGTAGCACCTACAAAACATACAAGTTTGCTGTTGGTATCAGGAAGGTACCCGATGAACGACAGGTTATAGATCGACTCCTCGTAACCGCCGCTTTCGGATGCGATCTCGGCAGTGCCCGTCTTACCGGCAACGGTGTAATCATCGATCTGCGCATCGGTACCCGTACCGTAATCGACGACGCTTTCGAGCACGTCAGTCGTGTTGGCAAGCGCCTGCTTGTTGACGACTATCTCCTGCTTCTCATATTCGGTGCGCTCGCCGGTCGACAGGTTCTCGATAAGGAAATGGGGTTGGCAGCGCACGCCATTGTTGAGCATCAAACCGTACGTGCTCACCATCTGCAAAGGCGTGACCATGATGCCCTGACCGAACGTGATGTTGAACGCTTGGATGAGAGCCCAATTGCTCGGGTCGTTGAGGAATCCAGCGGATTCGCCAGGATAATCGACACCCGTGTAATCACCGAATCCATATTTAACCAGGTACTTGTAATACGGTGCGAAACCCATTTTCTGTACGGCGAGCGAGATGCCGACATTGGACGAATCCGCGATGATCGTACGGAAGCTCATGGTCATGTCAGGACGCGGATGAGCATCCGAGATGTAATACTCGTCGGCTTCCAGGAAGGCTGGGCAGTCGAACTCGGTATCAGCGGTAACCGTACCCTCCTCGAACAGCGCAAGCGCGGAGACCGCCTTGAAGATGGAGCCTGGTTCGAACGCGGTCGAGATGGTCTGCACCGACGTCGCACCCTCTTCGACAACGCTCGTATCGGCAGGATTGAATAGCGGCAACGATGCGGTCGCGTAGATCTCGCCCGTTCCCGCATCGAGAATGATGCAGTTCGTCGAGGTGCCCTCGATTTCCTCCTGCGCCTGGATGAGGCGGTTCTCGACCTCTTCCTGCAGCTCGACATCGATGGAGATCATGATGTCCTTGCCGTCGACGGCGTTCACCCTCTCCTTAACGCTACCGGGAATCGGAACGCCATCGCGACTGCGCTCTAAGACAAGGCGACCAGGAGTGCCCTTCAAGATCTCGTCGTAATAAAGCTCGAGGCCCGAGATGCCCTCGCCGTCGATGTTGCAGAAGCCTACGATCTGCCCAGCGATGCGTCCATAGGGATACTCGCGCCGCACATCTTCGAGGAAATAGATGCCATCCAAACCGAGGTCTTGAACTTGTTGCGCAACTGCAACATCGGCCTTTCGCTTGATATAGACGAACGACGACTCTTTGTTCTCGAATTTCGCAAGATAATCGGAAGCCTCCCCACCGAGGATGTTGGCGAGCATCTCAGCTTCCGCCTGGGGTTTCGTCACTTTCGTCGGGTCTGCATAAATGGTCGTGGCATCAACGCTCATCGCCAAGACATTCCCGTTGCGGTCGTAGATGGTTCCGCGACGCGGCGAGATCTCTATGTCCGCCGTGCGCAAGGTCGCCGCCTTCTCGGAGTATTCGTCTGCTTTGATGACCTGCAGATAAACGAGCCTTCCGATGCAGATCAGAGCGATTATCGCGAAAAGCAGAATGGGGATGAATGCACGTGCTGAACCGACTGCAACACCCGCATCATCCACTCGCGCACGCTGACGGGGACGCCTTGAACCGCGATCGTCTCTTCGGGATGTCACACGGAAATCGTCACGAGAAAGCGATGACCTCTCGATCGATGACCTGCTAGAGCCTCGGGACGGACGTGAGCGATAGGATGAATCGCGACTATCATGGCCATTTCGCGCCATGAGAGCCCCTATGATGTGGTTTGGTACGCGCGCTCTACGCTGCGTGCGAACGACAGGTTGCCCGCTTCATTGGTGGCAATGACATCGGGCTCCAGCGAAACCAGCTCGGAATATGCAGGAGGAGCCATGCCGAGCTCGGATGCCATCTGCTTGATGCGGACCGAATTGTCGAGCGTGCCTTTAAGGGATTCAAGTACGTTGCCCTGCGCGCGCGCCTTCGTAATCTGCTCGCTGAGCTCGGAAGTGGTGAGCGTCTCACGCAGGGTTGCGGAATTAAGCGAAATGCTGGCGATGCCGAGAACGGCGATGAGCACGAGAACGACCGCGAGACCACGAGCAAGTGCGATGAACAGCGGGGCCTGGCTCGTCTGCTGCTCGCGCTGCCTTCCTCCGGGCACAACACGGATATCGGGACGCGTACGACGAGGCTCGCGATATGCGCGCTCTGCTCCATATTCGTATGCACGTGCCGCTTGTGCCATGATGCCCTTCTTGCTGCGATTGAACTTGGTTTATCGGGCCAAGAGTTCTATATGCTTCGTTTCCCTAAACATCCAATTTGCACGCAACGCGAAGCTTCGCGCTCCGTGCGCGAGGATTCTCCTCGACTTCTCTTTCTGACGGAATGATCGGCTTACGTGTGATCACCTCGAGCACAGGTTCCCTTCCACATGCGCATACCGGCAGATCTGGCGGGCAGATGCAGCGGTTCGCATATGAGGAGAACATATCCTTCACGATCCGATCCTCGAGCGAGTGATAGCTTATGACCAGCACTCGCCCACCGGGGTTCAACCAGCGGATAGCCGCATCGAGTCCTCTGCGCAATACATCGAGTTCGCCGTTTACCTCGATTCGAAGCGCTTGGAATGTGCGCTTCGCAGGATGACCTCCGGCCCTACGGGCTCGCGCAGGAATCGCATTCTTGATGATCTCAACAAGCTGAGCGCTTGTTTCGATAGGCGCTTTCTCGCGAGCTGACACGATGAAATGGGCAATACGGCTTGCCCATTTCTCGTCCGAGTTATCGCGGATGATCCGAGTGAGATCTGCTTCGTTATAGGTGTTGATGATCTCTGCTGCGGTTAAGGGTGTGTTTCCCGGATCCATCCGCATGTCAAGAGGGCCGTCTTCCTTAAAGGAGAAGCCTCGCTGTGGCATATCTATCTGCATCGACGAGACGCCCAAATCAAATAGCGCACAATCGATTCCGGGGATTTCCGCACTCACGAGCAAGTCGTCGAAATCACCGAAATTCCCCCGAAGGAGTTTGAGCTTAGGCCGTATCGCATCTGGCAATGCGGCAAGCCGCTCGGAAGCTGCCGATAAGGCCACCTCGTCTTGGTCGATCCCGATGAGCAGCCCTTCTTTTCCAAGACGCTGGGCCAACTCAAGGGAATGTCCTGCTCCGCCGAGTGTTGCATCCACGAGTGTTTGCTGCGTTTTGAGGTTCGATTGCTCGAGGCACTCGGCGAGCAGAACAGGAATATGCCGATATTCGTCAGTCAATGTGCTCGCGTTTGGTCTAGTCACGAAGGAACGATGACAGATCGATGTCGTTTTCGCCTTCAGCTTCCAAACGCTTCTTATCCCAGATTTCGAAGTAACCCGTATTGCCGATCAGCACGACCTCCTTGTTGATGCCGACCATCTTGCGCATATCAGCCGGGATGCTGATACGTCCAGCGCTATCCTGCGCGACGTCGAACGCGAGGCGCTTCAGAGCACGACGGAACTTCAGATGGGTCTCGCTACGCTGGTCGAAACCGCCGTCCATCTCAAAGAACGACGCAACCCAGTCGCGATGCCCCTCCTCGTCGAAGACATACAGGCATTCTTTCTTGAGGTCATAGGTCACCACAAGATCGGTGGGAAGACTCTTACGGAATTTCGCAGGAAGGGCGATGCGTCCCTTCGAATCGACGTTGTGTGTATATTCTCCGTTTAAGTCGAACACGATGAGACGCCCCCTTTCCTGTTTTACCGAAATCATCTGCGTCACATTTTATGACACTATGCAACACTTTGCAACACAAATTGATGAAAATACAGTGTGAATACACTGCATTTGTGCAGAAAAAAAGGTGAATGAATTGTCCTAGCGAACCTTAGCCGTGAGAATGGGCGCGCGGGTGGGCGTTACAGTACTCTTCCCTTATGTGAGTACGGTTCACATGCGTGTAAATCTGGGTCGTGGAGATGTCGGAATGACCGAGTAATTCCTGGATGACGCGCAGGTCCGCACCACCCTCCAATAGATGCGTTGCAAACGAATGACGCAATGTATGCGGATGCAAACCGTCCACACCGATGATCAAGCCGGCCCGCGCAACGATCGAATGGATGCTCTGCCTCGTCAGGCGCCCGCCACGGGAGTTCAAAAAGACCGCCGCGCAAGGTTTTTTCTGCTTGCGGGCAAGTTCTGGTCTGCCATATTCCAGATAGTCATTGAGCGCCTTGAGGGCGGTTCCCGATATGGGGGCGATTCTCTCCTTATTCCCCTTACCGGTGATGAGAAGATACTCTTCTGGAAGCACGGCGTTATACAGATCCAGCCCGCTCGCCTCGCTCACGCGCAGCCCGCAACCATAGAGCACTTCGAGCAGGGCATGGTCGCGCCAACCTGCAGGGTTCTTCTCGAACGGAGCATCGAGAATAGCGTTGACCTGTGCGATGGTAAGCACGTCAGGGAGAGCCTGAGGCGTCTTCGGCAACGGAATCGTGTCGGCAGGATTGCGGTCTATGACGCCTTCGCGAACGAGGAAGCGGAAGAAACCCTTGAGCACCGAGAGGCGGCGTTTGATACTCGCAGCTGCATAGCGATGCTGATGCTGCGTTGCCTCGTAAGCGGAGATATCATCGCGCGTGATGTCAGAAAGGCCGCTGATCGAGCGGTTCTCGACGAATGCAGCGAAATCATGGAGGTCGCGCTCGTATGCGGAAACGGTAAGCGCAGAGCTTCCGCGCTCAACGCGCAGATACGACAGGTAATCGCGTATCTCCCGCTCCATACGACGCCCTCCCTTCAAATCCGCTTATGCATGGCCACTTTGCCATGATACCGCGCCAACCCTTTGTTTGGAGCAGCGATTTTGCATGCGAGAAACACTAACCCTAGCGATTGGGCTATAATCTTCGCGGCATGTTTTTCTAGGAGGTTTAAGACTATGCGCATCGGTTTCGATAACGAGAAGTACATCAGACTTCAGGCCCAGCACATTCGCGAACGCATCGACCAATTCGGCGGAAAGCTGTACTTGGAATTCGGCGGAAAGATCTTCGATGATTACCATGCGTCGCGCGTGCTTCCCGGTTTTAAGCCCGACTCCAAGATGCGCATGCTGCAAGCGCTCGCCGACGACGTCGAGATCATCATCGCCATCAATGCGAACGATATCGAAAAGAATAAGATCCGCGGCGATTTGGGCATCACGTACGACGATGACGTCCTGCGCTTGATGGATGTGTTCCGCGGACTGAACCTCTATGTCGGCAGCGTGGTCATCACGCGTTATGCCGGACAGCCGGCTGCCGACGCATTCCGCAAACGCCTTGCCGACCTGGGCATCAGGTGCCACTTGCACTATCCGATTCCGGGATATCCGTACGACATCGATACCATCGTGAGCGAAAACGGTTACGGCAAGAACGATTACATCGAGACCTCGAAACCGCTCGTCGTCGTCACCGCTCCAGGACCTGGAAGCGGCAAGATGGCAACGTGCCTTTCTCAGCTGTACTACGAGCATAAGCATGGCGTGAACGCCGGCTATGCGAAGTACGAGACCTTCCCGATTTGGAATCTGCCCCTGCAGCATCCGGTCAACATCGCATACGAGGCCGCGACCGCCGATCTCGACGATGTGAACACGATCGATCCGTTCCACCTGGAAGCCTATGGGAAGACCACGGTGAACTACAACCGCGACGTCGAGATCTTCCCAGTGCTCAAGGCCCTCATGGAACGCGTCAGCGGCACCTGCCCCTACAAGTCGCCCACCGACATGGGCGTCAACATGGCAGGCATGGCCATCATCGATGACGAAGCCGTATGCGATGCCGCGAAGATGGAGATTTGGCGCCGCTATTTCCAGACGGCCGAGATTGCCAAGCGTACGGGCGGAAGCACTAACGAGCTGCAGAAGATCGAACTGCTCATGAACCAGGCCGGCATCACGGCGAACTATTGCCCCGCACGAAGCGCCGCGCTTCTGCGCGAACAGATCACGGGCGCACCCGCAGGCGCCATGATCCTTCCCGATGGCACCGTCATCACTGGCAAAACCTCGACTTTGCTCGGTTGCGCTTCGTCATTGCTCATGAATGCGCTCAAGGCGGTTTCAGGCGTTGAGGACGTCGACGTCATCAGCGATGAGGTCATCGAGCCGATTTGCCACCTCAAGACCGAGGTGCTGAACAGTAAGAATCCTCGCTTGCATTCGGACGAAACGCTGATAGCGCTCTCCATCACCTCCGCAACCGATGCTTTGGCAGCGCAACTGATCGACCACGTCCACGACCTGCGCGGATGCGATGCATTCTTCTCGGTCATCATCTCCCCTGCCGATGAGAAGCTCTATAAGACGCTCGGCATCAATCTGTGCTGCGAGCCGAAGTTCGAGCAGCGCGCATACTATCATCCGCGCCAGTAACTCGCTTTGCATCCTCAAGAAATCGCGAGAGGATAAGCACCTGACGCAACGCAAAACAATACGCCCCCGATTTTTCGGGGGCGTTTTTCGATACGTTGAATGAGAACGAACGCCTTAGAAGCTCATGATGAGGCGAGGATTGATGGGGATGCCGCCGATCTCAACTTGGAAATGCAGATGGGGTCCGGTGGAGAGACCGGTGGAACCGACATAGCCGATGAGGTCGCCAGCCGCCACGCTCTGCCCGACCGAAGCGGCGATCTCACTCTGATGCATGTAGATGGTCCGCACGCCGCTGCCATGCGAGATGATGACCGCATTGCCACCCGTGCCATACCATCCCGTGTACGTCACCGTACCGGGGCCGGCAGCGTAAATGGGAGTACCCGATGAGGCGCCCAAATCGATGCCATTATGGGAATACGTGATGGGAGAATAACCGAACTCGCAGGTCACGCCATAATAGCTGGTCGGACGGATCCATCCATCGAAAAACGATGCATCGAAGTTCGGGTCTGATGCCCCGCCGTATGATCCAGAAAGGTACTGTTGCGCGAGAGCTTCCCTTCGGGCAGCCTCCTCGGCGGCGATGCGCTCTTCCTCTTCGCGAGCCAGCAGAACGGCAATCTCCTCGTTGATCTTCTCGAGCTCTTCTTCGAGTGCAGCCTTGTCGGCAGCAATTTGATCTTGCGCCTCTTGCGCCGCTTCCATTTCCTCAGCAGCACGTTGCTGTTGCTCACGGAACTCGGCTTCCGCTGCCTCCGCCTCAGCGCGCGCCGCCTTGCTTTGCGCGACGAGATTGGCATCTTGGCCTGAGATGGTCTCGATGGCATCCCATGAGGTCAAGAATTCCTCGAAGCTAGCCGCTCCGAGCAGCACATCAAAGAACCTCATGCTTCCGCCATTGCGGTACATCGAGATTACGCGACTGCTTAAACGCTCTTGAATCGATTTCACACGTGCTTGGGCTTCCTTGGCACGCTGCTCGGCAGCATCCGCTGCGGCCAGCGCCTCTTCATATGCCTGCGATGCACGATCATATTCGGCAACAGCCTCGTTGAGGCTTGTCTGCAGTTCATCGATGCGGGCAGAGATCTCGTCGGCTTCAGCCTGTTTCTCAGAGGAGGTTTCTGCAAATGCGGAAGGCATACCGAACGCAGCAAAGCAGATCATCCCGAAAGCCAACGCGCATACAAGCGCGATGAGCGGATACAGGAATCTTTTCGAAGAAGTGCCTGCTGCAATTACCATAATGTGTGCACCCTTGCATAAAACGCTTAAGTCTTGAAATAAGAGCATATCAAGCGCCCGCGATTATTGCAAATGCGCTCATAGCGAGCACACATTTGCTCGATAACTTATGCGCAAAATCATTCGATTCAATGAACGAAACGCTATTCTTTGGAAGGCGCCTCGAAGAACACGCGCGAGATCTTGGAATAAAACGGCTCTTTACGGTAGTCGAGCAACGTCGTCGCAATGGCTCCTTGGCGGATGATGACGCGCTTGACGGGACGGGCGAACGTAAGGGCTTCGCCATCGATGAACAGCGAGACCTCCTCGTTGCCGTATTCTTGGGGAATCTCGAGCTCGACGATATCGTGCGGCGCGGTCACGATCGCTCGCGACAGCAAAGTATGCGGAGCGAGCGGTACCACGATAAGGCCCCTATAACTCGGCGCGACGAGCGGTCCACCGGCAGAAAGAGCATACGCGGTCGAACCTGTCGCCGTGGAGACCACGACGCCGTCTGCGCGCAACGACACCACATGGTCGCCCGAGACGGAAAGGTCGAATGTGACGATTGCGCCGGAACCACCACGCGTCAGTGCGAACTCGTTGAGCGCGAAGAACATGCGCTCCTCCCCTTCGAACTCGGCGATTTCTCCTGTTGCGACCGCATCGGCCGTTTCCTCGTCATCGCCCTCGCACACGACATGCACGCTGAGATTGACGCGCTCTTCGGCGGTCACATCGCCCGCGAGCGCTGCCGCGACCATCGGGATGACGCCAGGATCGCTCACGTTGGCCAAGAAGCCCAGATGCCCGAAGTTGATGCCCATGATGGGGGTGCGCTTCCCCGCAAGGATGCGCGCGGTACGCAGGATGGTGCCATCTCCGCCCAAGACGACGGCGAGGTCGAAATCGAGATTGCCATCATGCGCGTCGACGATATCCACGAGACGGGTCCCTATCGGGATATCGTGCGCGGGAATGAAGACCCCAGAAATACCCTGCGATGCGAAATACGCGGAGAGCATCGCCGCTGCATCCTGCGCGGCACCATTATGCTCGTTCACTACGACAAGAATGTTCAACCCGCTCACTTCCTTAAGCGTAAAACCTTCACTCGCCCATCTAAGCCAACGAACGGCATTGCGCTCGCTCGCCATCGCCGAAGAATTCCCGATACCACACGATGAACGTATAGAACGACCAGATCTTCTGCATGTGGGAAACCTGACCGGTCCTGTGCTCATCAAGCAATTGCATGAGCTTCTCGGGAACGAAGAACTCGGCGGCAACATCACTTAAAAATGCCTCTTTGACCAGCTCGTAATACGTATCCTCGCGCAGCCATGCCGCAAGCGGTGATGGGAATCCGAGCTTCGCCTTATTGAATACCCGTTCAGGCAGACGCTTAGATGCCGCACGCCGCAAAACGACCTTCGACTCGTCGTCTTTGACGCGGTATTGATGCGGGATCGCAAGCGCCAGCTCGAGCACCTTGCGGTCTAAGAAAGGAACGCGCAGCTCGAGCGAATGGGCCATCGACATGCGGTCGGCCTTCAGCAGGATGTCATAGGCCATCCACGTCTTGATATCGACATATTGGAGTTGCGACACCGGGTCGACGTTGCTCGACTCGTCATAGTAGCGCTTCGAGTACTGTTGCGGATCGCCGGTTGTGATGGGATCTTTAAGGTATTGCTGGCGCTCCTCGTTCTCGAACACGTAATCGGCACGCGAATTGCGCTCCCACGGCTCCATCGCGCCATGCGTCAGGAAATGCTTGCCCTTGATGGCAGGGAACTTCTCTGCCAAGGCGCCAAGCGCCTTGCGCACGGCCTTGGGAGTCTTCGCCTCGTAGTTCGCCAGATGATCTTCTGCAAGATAGTTCGGATAGCCGCCGAAAAGCTCGTCGGCACCCTCGCCGGAGAGCACGACCTTCACGTGCTTCGCAGCATTCTGTGCAAGGAAATACAGCGGGTTCTCGGAAGGATTCGGCAATGGCTCATCCATGTAATACTGGATATCGGGCATGGCACCGAAGAAATCCTCGGCTGATATCTTATTCGCGATGTTCACCGCGCCGAGCTCAGCCGAGAAGCTCTGCGCGTACGGTAGCTCGCTGTACTGCTCCTCCTCGTAGCCGACCGAGAAGGTGCGGACCGATGATCCGCCGTGGAACACGCGCTCGATGACATAGCTCGAATCGACGCCTGACGAGAGGAATCCCCCGACTTCGACATCGGCGATCTGATGTGCTTTGACCGACTCGGTCAGCGTCTCGTCCACCAGCTGAGCCCATTCGTCTAAGCTCTTGGACTCGTCGATGTCGTAGCGCATGGTGTAATAGCAGCCGGTTTCGAAACTATCCGGCGTCCACTCCAACCAATGCGCGGGCAGAAGCTTATACACACCCTCGAAAAGGGTGTTCTCGTACGGGATGTACTCGTATGACAGGTATTCCGGGATCTTGGTGCGGTCGATCTTCTTCACAAAACCCGGATGATCGAGGAAGCACTTGATCTCGGATGCGAACATGAACTCGCCGTTATCGCGGTAGTAATAGAACGGCTTGATACCGAAGATGTCACGTGCGCAGAACAGCTTCTGCGCCTTGATATCCCAGATGGCGAATGCGAACATGCCACGTAGCTTCTCGACGATGCCACGACCATATTCCTCGTACCCGTGCAGGATGACTTCGGTATCGGTATGCGTGGAAAACACGTGCCCGCATGCGAGCAGATCCTCGCGCAGTTCCTGGAAGTTGTACACCTCGCCGTTATAGACGATGACACAGCTTCCATCCTCGTTGTAGATGGGTTGCTTGCCGCTTTCCAAGTCGATGATGGAAAGGCGGCGATGCACGAGCGCGACGGAATCATCGATGTAATAGCCCACATCATCGGGGCCGCGATGCTTGATGCGCTCGCCCATCAATTCGATGACGCGCTCGGTATCGCGCACCGAATCCGTCAGGACAAAGCCGGTTATTCCGCACATGTGACCTTTTCCTTTATTCGTTCAAGCCAAAAAGGCTTACATCGTTCCCTTACAAAACCACCCAAAAAGCTTAATCGGTCAAACCGTACAAAGGATACGCCGGTGCCCCGCACGCAACCACGCATCGCTGCGCTAAAACGTCGAGCGCATCGATGATGGGCACCCCATCATAGTGAGGCGGGCATCCTATGACCGACAGCTCCGTGCAAGCTAGGATGAGACCATCGCAGCCATCCTCAATCAGCGGTGCGAATACCGTATCGAGAGAATGGCCATCGAAGTCGCCCCCTGCCTTCACCTTGTCGTAAATCACCTTGGTAACGAGATCCTGCCCCGCATCATCGGGCCAAACCGCTTTGATGCCATGAGCCTCGCACACATCATCGTATACGCGCGTCGCACGCGTGCCGCTCGTCGCCAAAATGCCGCATCGCGTGCAACCGAGCCGCGAAGCAACAACGAGCGTCTCGCTGATCATCTTAACGAAATGCGCAGATGTGAGCGGACGGGCGATCTCGGTGATGCGGGCATGGGCGGTATTGCACGGTGTCGCGAGCACCTCACAGCCCATCTTCTCCAATTCGAGCGCGGCTTCCTGCATCGGTTCGATGAACGAGACCGCACCGGGCTGCCCCAGAAGATACGCTGTACGATCGGGAATCTGAGGACGGCTGAGCACCGTGATGTCGAGATGGTCTTGGTCGCACGCTGCACGCGTGAATTCCGTAACGCGCATGAGCAGGCGCGCCGAAGCGGCAGGCCCAAGCCCGCCGATGATCCCTAATTTGCGATACATCTCATTAGTCATTGATATGCCTATGCCCGAAGCATTCCTTGTATTGTTTGCGGTAATTGCGCTGATTCATCTGGAAGCTGATCCAGCGAAGCAGCGAACGATCATCTTTCGACCAGTACGATTGGCTTACCTTGCCTGCCTTGATGAGGCGCTCGGCTCGGGCAAGCGCTTCCTCGTTCGTAACGTAGGTGCGGATAACGGATAGCGGCACCATGGTCCAGAGGACCTCATCATCAAGCGTGGCGATATCGCACGCGCGGTCGGTGCCGTACACGACATCCTCAACCAGATAGCGCGCGAGGTTCATACCCGACGCAGAGCTGAAATAGCTCGAACGACCCTGGCGCGGATTGATTTCAAAGAGCTTGTATGAACCGTCTCGACTATCGAATTTCATATCGAAATTCGAGAAGCCGATATAGCCGATCTCCTCAAGGAAGCCCTTGATGCGCTCATTGATAGCCGGATCGTAGCCCGTCATGATGGCACCGTAGCTGCCGATGCCCTCGGGAGTATGCTCCTCAAGCAGCACATCGCCCAAGCACATCATCTTGACTTTGCCATCCTGATCGCTGTAGCAGTTCATCACGCGCATAGCGGTATCATCTCCGGGAATGAAATCCTGAACGATCATCACATCGTCATAGGACGAGGAGTATACGCCTTCAAGGATTGCGCGCAGCTCTGTCGAATCGCGCACCTCGAAGACCTTCTTCTTGCCAGGATACTCGCAGTTCCAATAGGCGACGCTATTGGCAGGCTTGACGATGATCGGGTACTCGAACGGAGGCTCATATCCTTCGTATGTTTCCTTGGAGACCTCATCGGTCAATGGGAAATTCAGGCCGTGCTTCTCGCATGTCGCATAGAAGCGGTCCTTCGTGGAGAGCAAATCGAACTGCTCGGGCGTCATGATGCTGAAGCGATACGTGTCACGCAACGCATCCTGGTTGCGCACGAGCAGCTTGGTGTAGTTGTCGCCGCAAGGAGCCAGCACGAGCGTCTGGCCTTCGAATCGCTTCGCGAAATCGAGGACGGTGCGCACGAACACCTCATCATCCTCGATGTTCGGTTCAGAAACGTCACAGGTCATGATCTTGGAGTTCTGACAGATATGGAATGCACCCTTGCCGATGGCATGTGAAACCGTGCCGTACTCCTCGAAGAACGAACGCGCCATGCCATAAGCATTCGCATCGCCGCCCAAGAGCACGGGTATGAAATCTGCCTTCTGCACCATAAAAGCCCTCTTATTGACAGGAAAAATCTACGTTCTTTAGATGGATTTCCCTTCCATCCGTTCTGCATGCATCATTATAGTCAAGTTGGATTGCTTCAATAGCTCGCTTAAGGTCATGTACGTTAAAGCTTCATAGAAGGAAAGGGCCGATAATACGCATGGATAAGGAATTGCAAGGCAAGGGCGCGCCTGATTCCGTATCTGACGATGTCGCGCAATCTGTCGCGAAATCGACCCTGCTCATGACCATAGCTACGCTCGGCTCGCGCGCAACGGGCCTCATCCGCACATGGGCGATGGCGTTCGCCCTCGGCAACACCTTCCTAACCTCTGCATATCAGGTCGCGAACAACATGCCGAACGTCATCTTCGAGTTGGTCGCGGGCGGCATCTTAGGCGCCGCATTCATCCCGGTCTATCTGCTGCAGAAGGAGAAATTCGGGCCCACAGGCTCCAACCGTTTCGGCAACACGATCCTCAACCTTACGATCATCGTGCTCGGCATCCTCACGATCCTTGCCACGATATTCGCCCCGCAAGTCATCGCGACGCAGACGTTCACGGTCGAGGACACCGCGCAGGTCACGCAGTACTCGATCATGTTCTTCAGGATCTTCGCCATCCAGATCGTGTTCTACGGTATCGGCGGCGTTGTCACCGGCATCCTGAATGCGAACCGCGTGTACTTCCTTCCGTCGCTTGCGCCAGCGCTCAACAACGTCGTCGT
>JAUNJT010000001.1:20932-61586 GCA_030533105.1 Eggerthellaceae bacterium | reverse complement strand
CAACGGTTACAGTCCGGATGGAAGAAACGAAAGGGGCTGATACTATGCCTATCGACTCACGTGCGCAATCAGACGCTCCACGTTGGAGCACCCGACAGCTTGTAACCATGGCGCTTTTCTGCGCGCTGGCAACGGTGCTGTCCTTCATCGAGTTCCCGATTTTCCCCGCAGCGCCGTTTTTGAAGTATGACGCGAGCTTCGTCCCCACCATGGTAGGCGGCTTCGCGTATGGTGCGGGGCCGGGCATCATCATCGGCGTGGTCACCGCGCTGCTTCATGGCATCATTGCAGGTAACCTTGCCGGCGCGGTCATGAACATCCTGGTCGTTGTGGGCTATGTGCTGCCTGCGGCAATCATCTACCGCAAGATCCATCGCCGTCGCGGTGCGATCATCGGCCTTATCGTCGGCAGTGTAGTGTCTATCGGCATGGCGATTCTGGGCAACCTCGTCATCACTCCTTTGTACACGGGTACGCCGCTCGAGTCTATCATCGCGATGATCCTGCCCATCCTGTTGCCGTTCAATGCGCTCAAGGCAGTTATCAACTCTCTGATCACCTTGCTGTGCTACAAGAGCATCTCGAACCTGATCACTCCGAAGAAAGAACAGGTTGAGGACGTAGGCGGCACCGTTGTCCCGACGTATTGGAATGCCGACGAGGCGTCGGACGAAGAGCCTGCAGAAATCATCGAGGGGCTTGCCGGAGCGCAAGAGCCTGCAGATGGTTTCGATGGCCCGATCCTGACGTTCGAGCACGTCTCGTTTTCGTATGACGGCAAAACGGATGCGCTCCACGACATCGATTTCGTCATAAAGCGTGGCGATTTCTTCGGCGTCGCGGGTGCAACGGGTTCGGGCAAGTCGACGCTGACGCTGCTCATGAATGGTCTGAACCAGCCAAGCAAGGGGCGCGTGCTGTATAAGAACCTCGACCTTGCCGACAAAGATAATGCGCGCAACGTGCCCGCGCACGTGGGAGTGGTCTTCCAGTATCCGGAATACCAACTGTTCGCCTCGACGGTTGCGGATGATGTGGCGTTCGGGCCATGTAACTTAGGCCTCGAGCCTGCCGTGATCAAGCGTCGCGTTGCGAGGGCTCTCGATTTGGTGCATTTGGAGCGCGAACTTGCCACGAAGAACCCCTTCGAGCTTTCGGGTGGTCAGCAGCGTCGTGCAGCCATCGCGGGCATTTTGGCGATGGAACCCGACGTGCTTGTGCTTGACGAACCAAGCGCGGGTCTCGATCCGGCGGGACGTATGGCGCTTTTCGGTCTGCTCGATGAGCTTCATGCCGCAGGAACGACGATCGTGCTCGTATCGCACGACATGGACGATCTTGCCGTTCACTGCAATCGCATGCTCGTTTTAGATCATGGCGAGCAGCGCTTCCTAGATGCGCCGAGTGCCGTGTTCGTTCCCGAAAACGCTGACAACCTGCGCTCGGTTGGTCTCGATCTGCCGCGCTACATGCTTGCTGCAAACGAGGTGCGCAATGGGTAAAGGGACCATTGGCAGGGGCGCCATCTTCGGGACGTACTACGAGACCGAAAGCCCCATCCATGCGCTCGATCCGCGTACGAAATTCCTTGGTGCTCTCATTGCGACCATCATCGGCCTGTTCGCATGGTCGCCTGCTGCGCTGTGCGCACTGTGCCTGTTCACGGCTGTCTGCTACGCGCTCGCTAAAGTGCCCATCTCCGCGGCGCTTCGCGCAATCGCCCCGCTTATGTTCATCGTTGTCATCACGATGATCTTGAATTTGCTGTTCGTCAGCGGTGGGGAAGAGCTTATAAGTGCCGGACCGATCCTTATCACCACGCAAGGCGTGCATGACGCGATCTTCTTCGGCATCCGCCTGACGTTGTTCCTTTTGATCATGTGCCTGTACACGCTGACCACAACGACCATCGATATCGCCGATTCATTCGAGAAGCTGCTCACTCCCTTCAAGCGTCTCGGCGTGCCTGCGCGTGAGATATCGCTCATGATGGGCATCGCGCTCGGCTTCATCCCGCAGTTCTCGCGCGAGTTTTCGAACATTCGCCGCGCACAGCAAAGCCGAGGATCCAAGCTGTTGAGCGCGCACAGGCGTCGCACCACTGGTCTGACCGCGCTGCTCGTCCCGCTGTTCACAAGCGTGTTCCGCCACGCCGACACGTTGAGCCAGGCTATGGATTCGCGCTGCTATCGCGGAGGTGTCGGGCGCACGCGGCTAAAGCCCATGGAGTTCACGCGCTTAGATGGTTTCGCGGTGCTTGCCATCGTCATTTTGCTGGCGGCGGTGATTGGCTGCAATGTTGCAGACACGATGCTCGCGGGCATTCTGTGAGTCACCCTTTGCGCCGTTTGTCTGAATCGGCGACGGGTCTTGCCCGTCGCCGTACTCCGTATGGCCTATTACGGTGTGGCGGCGGCAGGTAATATCTTTCCATAAAACGGCAACGTTCTCTCTCCCCGTATTTCCCCATCAGGAGTATCATGCTTACTGGGGGTGGGTTTTCCTACGATTATCTATCAGCGCAAGGGCGCGTAAGCTGCGGGTCCTCGCGCCCACCATGACGCGCTGCGCGGATGTTGCGCGCTGCGCGATATCGAATAGGCAGTCGAAGAGAACGGGAGCAAAGAATGCCATCGAACAGCAAGTTTTCCAACATGTACAACTGGTGCAACGCGGCCATCGCGACACGTCACAAGGTTCCACAGCCAATCGCGACGTTCCCTGCCGCCGCGGTATTAGGTTCTTCGGTGGAGCGTCTTTCGAAGAACCCCGTCGGTCAGGCAATCGGCATCAAATTGATGGCCGAAAAGTACGACATGCGCATCGCCATGGGTTACATGGATCTTTCCGCTGAGGCCGAAGCCTTCGGTGCTGAGTGCATCTATCATGAGGACGAGATCCCGACCATCTCCGGTGCTCTCGTCACCGATGAGGACGAAGCCGACGCTCTCGTGATTCCCGAGGTGGGCACGGGGCGCACTGGCTCTTACCTGCTCGGTATCGAGATGGCGCTGCATCTCATCAAGGATCGTCCCGTGTTCGCCGAATGCATCGGTCCGTTCTCTTTGGCTGGCCGCTTGGTTGACATCACCGAAGCAATGGTTCTGTGCTACGAGGAACCCGACATGATGCATACGGTGCTCGACAAGGCCACCACGTTCATCATCGATTACATCAAGGCCTACAAGGCCCTCGGTGCACACGGCATAATGGTTGCCGAGCCATTGGCAGGCATCCTTTCGCCTGCTTTGGTTGGCGAGTTCTCTTGCGACTACATGAAGCGCATCGTCGAAGAGTGCCAAGACAAGAACTTCGTGATCTTCTATCACAACTGCGGCAACAACACGGTGCTGCAGGCTGAGGAGATTTTCGACATCGGCTGCAAGGGCTATCATTTCGGCGACAAGATCACGCTGAAGGAAATGCTCGAGAAGGCACCGGAAGACGTGTTGGTCATGGGCAACGTGAGCCCGTCCGAGGAGTTCTTCGGCGGCACGAAGGCCTCCATCCGCAAGGCAACCTACGAAGTCATGCATGACTGCTATCGCTATGACAACTTCTGGCTGTCATCCGGCTGCGACGTTCCCGCACTCACCGATCCGAGCAATATCGAGGAGTTCTTCAGCGCGGCATACGATTATTACACCTGCCACGATATGCTTGAGGAACTGCAGGACGAATTCGATTTCGAGGAAATGTTCCGCAGGTATAAGTTCTAGCAGATTGCGCCTTAGAAATAGAGTCGAAACGCTCTGAGGAAGCAACGGCCCCGCCACGCAGCGGGGCCGTTTTCGCTGGGTCGGCCAAAACGGTTTCTGGGACCTTCCGTCTGTCTTGTCGCCAATGTCTTTCAACGTAGCTCTCTGGTAAAATTACGAATGCTTTTCGGTAGTGGTTTTTCGTAGGATGCCAATGCGCGATGAATTAACAGATGAGCGTTGTTTCAACGACTTCCTCGCGGGTGCGGAGTCGGGTCTGCGTACGCTCATGGACCGCTATGGCGACAGCCTCACCCTTTACATCAACGGCTATCTTCACGACCTCCATGATTCCGAGGATCTCATGATCGAGGCTTTCTCGCGCATCATCGCCAAACGCCCGCGTTTCACCGTGGCGGGCTTTCGGCCTTACCTGTATAAGACCGCGCGCAACCTAGCCCTGCGCCATTTGGAGCGCCGCAGCCGCATTTTCAGTTTCGAGCATCTTGAGCTAGATCCCGAAGACGAGCATCGCGTCGATGCCGCGGTGTTCACGACCGACACATCGCGCATCGTACGCAGCTGTCTGGACGAGCTTCCAGCAGACTATCGCGAGGCGCTGTATCTCGTGTATATTGAGGAGATGAGCTACGAGCAGGCAGCCACGGTTATGGGCAAGTCGCGCAAGCAGGTGGACAACCTGGTTTCGCGTGGCAAGGCCGCCATGAAACCGCTCTTAGCGAAGAGGGGAGTGACCAATGCGTTCGACCGATGAGAGAATCGCTGCCGTGCAGGCGCGCTCAAGAACGCTGCGCCGTCGTACGGCACAACGCCGTGGATATGTTTTGTCGGGCATCTCGACAATCGCATGCGTTGCGGCGATCTTCGGTTTCGCCTTTTACATTCCGAGTGTTTCCGGAAGTGCGCCGACTGCAACGTTGGGCACCTCGGGCGCATACGGTTCTATTCTGGCTTCAGGCGGGATGCTCGGATACGTCGTCATCGGCATCCTTGCGTTCTGCCTCGGCGTTGCCTTGACGTTGTTGTGCGTGAAAATCAGGGATCGGCTCCGCGAGGATGCCGACGAGGTCGTTTTCGCTCGCGAGGGCAACAGCGATCCCGACGTTGGCGAGGACAACGCTCTGTGAATTTCATCGATGTCAACATAGAGCAGATCGAGAACTTGTTCGGCCTCGCCGTGCTCGTCGTCTGCGCGGCGATGATGTTCGCGAAACGCACGTGGCCGAGTGCGGAGATCCGTCTGTTTGCTCGCGGATTCGTCGGCGCTGGGTTGCTCGGCGATTCCTGTTGGACCATTTATACATTCGTTTTCGGGCATTCTCCTCAATACTTCTACGGCGAGGAACTTGCGTGGTTGGCCGAGGAGCTGTTCCTTCTGCTGCTCATCGTTGAGGTTTACGGCAAGGAAGGCCTTTCTCCAATTAATCCGACTGCATGGATAGGCCCGATCGTCATCGCAGCGCTCTCGACATGGTATGTCGCCGTTGCGGGCGACCCGGTACTCAACATCCTGATGGGTTGTGCGATGTCGGGCATTGCCCTCTTTTCCCTCTCCGCGCTCCTCAATACTAAAGAGGATCGATCAAAAGGAATTACGAGACATACCAGGTTCTATGTCGCAACGGTGTGCTTCGTAGCGCTTGAGTACATCCTGTGGTCGTGTTCGGCCGTCGACGGCACGGTGAGCATCTCGAATCCTTACTACTGGGTCGGACCTCTCGTATACGTGGCGATTCTCTGCATAACGCTAACTGTCATGCGTTTCAAAAAGTTTCACGACGGAGACGGTGACTGATGCTGTACATCGAGAACATATTCGTGTGCCTAGTCGCCCCTCTTGTGGTGTTGCTTTTCTTCGTGAGGGGTCCGAGGCGATTAAGCATCTTCGGGGTCGTCCTCGGCATGGTTGCCTGCCTGCTTTCGGCCTATGTGAGCGCGTTCTTCGCGCAGCTCTACGGTGCTGATGTCGTAGCGACGGCGGCAGAGATCACTCCGGTTGTCGAGGAGTTCATGAAGTTCTTGCCCGTCGTGTTCATCCTCGCAGTGTTCGACCCGAAAGACGAAGCGCTGGTCAGCTTCGCACTCGTCATCGGCATCAGCTTCGCTACTTTCGAAAACGTTTGCTATCTCATTGAGAACGGTGCCTCGTCGATCTCTCTTCTGTTCTTGCGCGGCTTCGGAACGGGAGCTATGCACCTTGCGTGCGCAATGCTCGCGGTGTATGGCCTCGTGCAATTACGGCATACGACTTCGCGGCTTTCGACTCGTATCGTCGGAGGCTTCTCGATGCTATGCGTTGCCATCTCGTTCCACGAGCTATTCAATGTGCTGTTGGCGGCAGAGGGCGTGTTGATGTATGTTGCGCTAGCCGCACCGATCGTCACCTGCGCGGTGATCCTTGCGAGACGTCGCGTCCATGAGAAGAAGCGGGCGACCGACATGTTCCTAACGGAACCGATCGATTAATCCCAAGCAGACGTTCTGCCGCCCGAAGATGCCAGCGTAATGCGCCATTTCCCCTCCTTTTTTCAGTAAACGAAAAAAATAATGAGGATTTTTCTCTTCCTGCGGATTAAAGCATCGTAGGACTGTTTTATGCAGGGGGAGGTGCTCGTTCGATGTTGGATACCGATGAGAGAATTGCTCTCGTCAATTCACGTGTCCGCGCGCATCGTCGTGCTGCCGCCAAGCGCAGCATTACCGCGCTTTCCTCGTCGTGCGTCGTCCTAGCCGTATGCCTCGTTGGCTTCATCGCTTCGTTCTCTCAGCCGATTTCGGGAGACGTCGTCGGCCTCTTCGGGGCGTCCCTTCTGTTCAGTGGTGCAGGCGGGTATGTGCTCGTCGGCATCATCTGCTTCATCGTAGCCGTCATCATCACGCTCGGCTGCGTTTCCTATCGCCGCAAATCCGAACATCGCAAATCCGATGACGGTGTAAAAAAGGATGTGGATCATGACTGATTCAGCTAAGCCGAAAACACGCAACCGTATGTTCGTCCTGCTCTTTGCCGTTATGGCAAGCTTGGCTTTGAGTCTTGTGCTCTGGCCGTCTCAGCTGGCATTCGCAGACGAGAATGACAACACGGAAACTTCTTCCCAGGTCAACCAAGCTGGATTAGCCAACGACAATGGCGAGGGAGACGGAACCGTGAATGCCAACGGCTCTGAAGGCGATGGCGACGTCGATTCCGTGAACGATAACGGCACCGCGGATGAAACCCCGACGGTCAACGAGGGCGGTTCCGCATCCAGCAACGGCACGAGCCCCAACGCCGGCAGCGAAAGCAACTCGAGCTCCGACACCACGACGCCTGCAGCCAATGCGGCGACCACCCAGGTGCCTACGGGCAGTTGCTACATTGAAGAGGTTGGCGATGCGGTCCTGTATAACAACTCCAACACCGACAATGCCATCCAGCTCGCGGTGAATGCGGCGCTCCAAAAGGCCAACAATTCCAGGCTCTATCAAAAGGACAGCATCACGATCGTCGTTAAGGACGGCACCTATGAGGGCACCGTTCTCATTGAGCCTGTCGTAACGGTAAAGAACGAGGACAACTCTGTTTCGACCCATGCGTTCAATCCATTCGCTGGCAAGGATAAGTTCACCATCATCATCCGTGCGGCCAGCGTGCTGAGCGCGACCGACGAGGCGCTGGCGAACGGCGGCATAGGCGCGAACGTTACGGCGAACTTCACCATCAAAGAGCTTGCGGTCGAGATGTCCGGCCTGTATTTCTCGGGTGGCGAGAAGAACAGCATCAACGCGGTGTATAGCGGTGCGGCGAGCTCGCTGAGCAAAATCGATGTGACCGATGCACCGTCCTTCACCTATAACGGCACGGCTGGCAACGATAGCGCCGTCATCACGCTGACCGACGTGCCTTGCTCTTCCGTCAACCTGGGTGCGGGCGACGACACCGTCACCATCACCTTCAAGGAGGCGAGCGAAGAGAAGGCCAAGGCCCAGGATGCGCTCATCCATGGCGGCGCGGGTGACGACACGATCGGCTTGGTCATCAACACCGTGCACAAATCATCCGACTTCGAAATCTACGGCGATGCCGGCAACGATGCCATCACGGCTCAAGGTCCCAAGAAGGGTGCCGGTAAGAGCAGCGTTGAGATTTACGGAGGCGAGGGTGATGACCTCATCACGCTCGACACCAGCTTGCAATACATCGCCACAAACACAAACGATTTCAAGGTCGATGGCGGCGAGGGTGCGGATCGCGTCCATCTGACGGGCAAGATCTACAACGACACCGACAAGAAGGAGTACGGCATCTCCGGCAACGCAGAGCGCTTGGTACTCGAACCGAACAAGCCTGAAAAGGACGAGAACACCTCTGAGCTGATCCATAATGCGTTGGTCCTCAACTTCGCGAATGTCGAAGCATACACCGATGACCTTGAGGGCAAGCAGGAGAAGGAACTCAAGCTCGGCAAGGACGGCAATGCCTCCGGAACCATCGTCTATAACAACGCGCTTGAGAGCTTCACCGACTATGTGATCTCTTCCGCAAACACGATCATCGCAGCCATCTTCACGGCTGACTCGAATCCCTTCCTCTCGTCTTTGCGTCTTGAGGCGAAGGACATCTACTACATTTACGCTCCGCAGCTCAACGTGATCGATGAGGCGACCGCAATCCACGTCGGCCGCTACGTCTATGACGAGTCGAACGTTCCGGATGCGTACGCCGACATGGAAGACGGCGTCGAGAAGGCGAACGCGGTCGAGGAAGCTAGCGTAAGCATCGCGCTTTCGAAAGCAGCGGCTGCGAACGTTCCCGAAGCCAAGCGTCAGGCAGCAGGCATCTATGCGCGCAACATCATCCTGCGCGGTTTCGATGATGACACGAACTTCGTAATCCCGATTCCGGTGAGCGCGGTCGTCGAAGGCCAGGACGACCTGGACCTCGACCTGTCATGCTTCAACTTCGTCTGCGATGGTAACGTCACCATCGCCGAGGATGCCGTCATCGATGCGAGCGAGTTCGTCTCGATAGAAGCAAAATCCGAGCAGATTCACGGCATGCTGCCCATTCCGCAGATCAACTTCGTCACCGTCAAGGTCGGCAATTCGGGTATCGATATCTTCGGTACCATCAAAGCCGGAGCGGGTATCGCCATGACGTCGGATGGCACCATCACCATCACCTGCGATGCTTCGGCTCTCCCGCTTTCCGTCGCCATCACGACCGCTGTGATGGATAACCACATCGTGCTCGATGGCGCCACCATCGAAACGACGGGCAGCCTGATCCTGCGTGCCACTACGGCTATCCAGGAGCTCGCGGCTTCCACGACCGGCCTTGTTCCCGCATCGCTCGCGCTCAACGTGGCTGTGAGCTATACGGACGTCGAGATCAAGGATTCCACGATCATCGCCAACGGCATGGTCTCCGCGCAGGCGACGAGCTCGCTTTCGCAAAGCGCATCGTCCTCGCTCCCCAAGAAGGGTACCTCCAACTATGAGTCGGGCGGCTTCTTCACCATCAACGTCGCGGTGCATGAGGCGAATGCCATCATCACTGGCACAACGAACATCACGGCAGGCGGCGATGTCCGCGCCCAGGCAACGGCACTCGACAAGGCGATCGGCAAGGCCGTTTCCGGCAAGCCGGCGACTTCGACAACCGTCGATGCCAACACCAAGATCAAGAATCTCACCGTGGCTCAGCTCACAAAGCTCGCTCCTGGCATCATCGAAGCCGTCAAGGGCTCGATGAAGAAGACCGACGCGAATGACAACAAGATCTCTGGCGGCTTCGACGTTGCCAAGCAGTCCATCAACGACGAGAGCTCGAATGAGGGCAGCGATTCCGGCAATGCCTCAGACGAAGGCAAGAAGGATGGCAAAGCCGTCAACAAGGTGTTCGACACCGCAACCGATTCGAGCTCCAGCCCGGAAAACGACAAGGACAACGCGAGCAGCAACAACAACTCTTCCGAGACTAACAGCTCCAACGACAATAACAACACATCTACCGAGACTCCCGCCGAGGCCCCCAAGGAAGCAACTGGCTCGACAATTCATGCGGTAGGTGCTGCGGCTATCACCGTCATCATCAACGCGGCTGACGCGCACATCGATTCTACCGGTACGATCACTTCGGGCGCAGACGTGGTCCTCGATGCGAAGGCGACGACCATCGCGACCACGCTCGCTGACGCCACGACGCTGACGAAGACCAATACCGCCCAATCCAAGCAGAACAAGACGATCGACAACTCGGCCAAAATCACCGCATCGGTCGAGAAGGCCGATATCGAGAAGCTCGAAACGGGCGGCCTCGTCATCCTTATGGCCAACGGCGAGTATACGGCGACGAAGACCGCTGTGAATCTCGAGTCTGATGCCAGCACGACCTTCAAGAACGAGCGCGGCACGGTTTCACGCGGCAACGACGCCTCTTGGATCATCACAGGAGGTACGACGACCATCGAAAACGTCCGCATTGATATGACGTCCAATTCCGGTGGTACCATCACGTGGAAGGGTACAGGTTCAAACGACCACATCGTGCTCAACAACCCGGGCAAGACCACCGTTAAGGACGGCCAATCCACGAAGACCTATGAGGGCGCCAACCTCACAATCACCGGTGGCACGCTCCTGCTCGAGGAAGGTCGCATCGTTTTGACGGGAGCGACGCTCACGCTTGAGGGCGGCACCATCTACCTGCATAACAACTATGGCACAACCGTGACCAACGAAGAAAATAATCCAGAGCATGTGGTCACGGGTAACTTCTCCATCCAGAAGGTTGTCGGTGGCGACATGAAGATCATCGCCAACCAGGGTGATGTAAAGCGCTATGGCGGCGACAAGTACGATAACGCCGGCACCTTCCGCTCCGTCACCGTCACCGTCAGCGACGTAAACCAGATCCATTCGGACAAGACGCCAGGGAGCGACCAGTCAGGTGAGCTCGTTCATGCGGGCGGTCAAATCACGCCACCGACCATGAAGGAAATCAACATCGAGAAGGATTTGCTGGTCGACATCACTGCAGGCACCAACTTCGATGCCGATAAGTTTGAAATGATCGAGACCAAGGATTCCGCCAAGAACGAAGTCAAGACGACCTTCATCGCAGCAACGACTGGCGAAGAGGGAACGGAAGGCTCCACAGTCACCATGACGGGCAACAAGTTCACCCTTGCAAGCGACAGCCCCTTCACGATCACCGAGTCTGCTACCTATCACATCATGAACGGAACCAAGTCCACGGGTGCGAACGATACCGGTTATGTGAAGTATGAGAATCCCGATGGCAAATCGATGAGCGTCTACATCGACGGCACCTTCTCTTTCAAGTTCAGCGGAACCTATTCCGGCAACCTCGCGTTCGATAACGTCACGTTCGTGCGTAAGGGCGAGACACAAACCGGGAGTTACGTACTTAAAGGCGGTGCGACCGAATTCTATGAAACCATCTTCACGGTCACGAGCGGGCGTATCCTCATCGACGGCGATAACGTAGTGCTTGTGAGGGACAACGCGGGTAAACTGACCGTTACGGGCGGAAAGATTACCATCGTTTTAGGAGATCTCTCCATTGCCACCGAGAAAGAGAATAAGAACAGCAAGATTTTGGTGCGGGGCGGCGAAATCGCCAATGTTTCGAGGCCTGCAAAGCAGGAGACCACCGCGCTTGGTGCTGCGCTGTCCGTCGTTGTCGTGGATCACGACAGCAACGCCTATATCAGCGAGCGTTCGACCGTCAACGCGAAGGGGCTGAGGATCAACGCCTCGACGCCGTTCGCTTCAAGCGATGCTCAGGCGCACGCGGGCTTCTCCAACGCGGACAACTCCGTTGCCGGAGCCATCGCCATCCAAGTAAACGGTTTTAACACGAACGCCTATATTGCTGATAATGCGAACGTGACGATTGCCGACGGTTCGCTGGCAGCGACCGCATCGGCGAAGACCAACACCAAGACCGTTGCCGACTGCTCGTCCAACGCAAAGGCCGGCGGCGAGGGCGTCGGTGTCGGAGCCGGCCTGGCCATCGATGTCACCGGCATCGATACCATAGCGAACATACCCGATGGCACGCTTACCGTGACGGGAACGCTCGGCAGCCTCACCGTCTCCGCTACGCATTCGGGCAATCAGCTCGTTACGGGCAAAGCAGGTTCCGCAGGCGGAACTTCAGTAACCCCGGCGCTGGCGTTGGGCGTGTCGAGCTCGACTGTCAAGGCATATCTTGGCAGCGGTAACCAGATCAAGGCTTCGGGCGATGCCACGATTAAGGCCGACAACAGCATGACACGTGCCTACACGGGTGACGCTGCAGCCGCTGGTTCCGGTGTCGGCATCGGCGGTGCGTTCGGCATCGTGGTCGCCAACGACAACACGAGCTCGCGGCTGAACCGCTCGGTCAAGGCGCTAAACCTTTCTGTCACCGCCAAGGGCGTCCAGCAGACAACGAATACCGTGAAAGCCGGCGCTGCGGGCACGGGCGGCTCCAAGAGCGGTCAGTCAGGTGATTCCTCCAACAGCTCGTCGAGCGAAGGAGGAGACCCAGGATCAAGCGACTCATCGGAGGGAGACTCATCGAAATCCGGTGATTCAGACGCACAAGCTGACAAGGCCATAAAGGCTGGGTCTTCGCTCGGTCAGCTCACCGGATCAACCGGTCTTGCTGGCACGTCCATCACCGACAAGACCAGCAACCGCCAAAAGGCCCAGACCTCCGAAGGCAGCGTCTCCTTCGCGGCGGCATTCGGTCTTACCATCGCCTATAACGACGTTATCGCTGAGATTTGCGACAATCTGGCCATCGAGACGACAGGCAACCTCTCCGTCATCTCGTACAGCGATACCGATTCCAAGGTTTTCGCCAACGCGTCGGCTACGAAGTCGAGGATCGGCATCGGCGCTGCCGTTTCGCTCAACATCGTGAACCACGACACCACGGCACTTGTCGGCGACACAACGCTGACGGTTGGTGGCGATGCGATGGTGCTCGCAGCGCAGATCGATGACTCCAAGGCTAATGCCGAACTGGACGTCGACCTTGTCGACAAGCTGAAGGAATATGTCAACAAGATGATCAAGAAGTTCGAGAACGTCGTGAGCTTCTTCGAAAACGGCAATCCGGTCAGCGTCGATGGCCTTAACGGCATCCTGGGCATCTTCTATGACAGCATCACCGATCGCATCACCAAGCTCTGGGAAGACCGCGGTGATTTGCTTGAGGCCCAAAAGGGTCCCATCGCCCAGGCGGTCCTCTCTCAGGTTTTCAGCATGCTCGGCAATCGCCTCGGCGTTGCTGGCGGAATGGCGGCTCCGGACCTGAGCGCAGACATGCAGCGCATTGCCAACGACCTTGCGCAGGACGTGTTCGGTAGGCTCTTCAACTTCAACACGCTGTGGAATATGCTTCCTGACTGCATCACCGACATGTTCCCTGGCACGACGATGACCACGAACCAACTCATCAACAAGGTTTATAACTTCTTCTACTCACTGTTCGGAACGGGTGCCGCGGCTCCTGCGAGCACGTTCACCACCTGGTCCGTTGCCGGTGCGGGCGCCTCTGACGTCGGCATTGCGGGCAGTGTCTCGATCGCCGTCGTCAATGGCGATACGACCGCGACCATCAAGGACCATGCGGGCAACGCACGCGAGAAGGACATCAGCGTAACGGGCATCCTGACGGTTGCCGCCCAGAGCGCTGAGACCTTCGACACCGTGGCGACCGCTGCGGTCACCGGTGACGGCAGCGAACCCGATAAGAATGCCGAAGCAGCGAGCAAGGCCGATGCCAAGACCACTACGGCGACGACCGCGAACGGCAAGACGAGCTCTGGCACCACGGGTGTTGGCGGTAACACGTCCAGTTCGGGTACGATGCCTTCCGCGGCCGATAGCAAAAAGGGCGTCGGCGTGGGTGCAGCGTTCGGCCTAGTCGTCGCCGACCTCAACACGCAGGCTACGATTGGCAAGAACCGCACCGTCGAGGCGGGCGGCCTTGACCTCCATGCAACGGCGCGCAACATCGCCGAGACCTATTCGGTCGCCGGCACCGATCCCTTCGAGGACAAAGAGACCTCCACGAAGAGCATCGCGCTTGACGCCTCCGTCGCGCTGAACATCATCGATGCAACCATCGAAGCGGTCTTCGAGGAAGGCAGCACGCTTGCATCCGCAGGTGCCACCGTCACGGTGGGCGAGGGCGAGGCAGCACATCCCGAGTTCACGGTTGACCCTGTGACGAAGGGCGATAAGGGCTATGGCGTTGCCGTATACGCGGAGAGCAAGGGCACGACATTAGCGAAGGCATCCGGCTTCGCGTGCGGCGGCTCGACCGCCGTGGGCGCAGCGGTGGCCGTGAACATTCCCGCAAGCGAAACGATAGCGAACTTCAAGGGTACCGGCTCTGCAGCCGGTAAGGTGCTCGTCGATGCGTTCGCGCACACCGAAGACGAGGCCGTAGGCACCGCGACCGCCATGGGCGCGGATTTGGCTCGTTACTTCGCCAAGTTCGCCGGTACCGTTGAGCGCCTCGAGAACATCAACTCCCAGGATATCGAGAACTGGCTCAGCAAGGTCAGCAGCGGCCAAGCATCGGCCTCCGATCCGAACAAGAATCAGGGCGACAACGCGACGGCCGATAAGATCAACGGCAAGCTCGATGCGAACGCGAACGTGAACACGCATGCTGACGAGCTGAAGACCAATACCAACACGGAAAACGTGGAGAGCGGTTCGAGCACGAGCGAGTCCAACAACAACGAGAACAACTCGAACGAGAACGAGAACAATACGAATGCAGAGAAGCCGAAGGCCGATCCGGGTGCTTCGCTCTCGAGCAACCTGTTGAAGACGCAGGATGTTAAGACCGAGGAGAAGGCTCCCACGAGCGAGGGCACGTCGGCCGTGACCAAGAACACCACCAAGACCACCAATCCTGAGACGGCAGCCAATGAGGGGGCAACCAGCGAAGAGGCTGCCCCGACCGACACCAGCAGCAAGAGCGTCCAGTTCGCTGCAGCCATTGCGGTGAACATCACGAATCACCTGTCCAAGGCGCTGCTCTCTGGCACGCTGACGGCTGGCGGATTCGACGTACTTGCTACGAACAATGCGAACTATCGCACCTATGCCACGGGTGCCGCTGCGACGGGCGAGGCCTCCATGGCGACCATCGGTGCAGCTGTTGCCGTGGGTGTGAACAATAACAAGACCTATGCCACCGTCAGCGGCACGGCCAAGGCCTTGGACGCTACGTCCGCAGATGCCGACTGGACGGATAGGGCCGCACAAGCCGGCGCTGTGAACATCGTTGCAACCTACACGCAGAATATGGATGGCGTGTATGCCGGCCTGCTCGGCGCGCAGACCATCGCGGGTGCTGCTTCCGGCAGCGGTTCCACCGCAACGGTTGCAGGTGCTGTTTCGATCCTCGTCTCCAACAGCGAGACCGAGGCTTCCATTGCTGACGGAGCGACCGTCACCGGCGGCGACATCGCCGTCAAGGCCTTCGACAAGTCTAAGCTCGCGGTTCGCGCAGGCGCGCTGACGGCATCCGGCGGTTCCACCGTGGGCGTGGGTGCGTCGTTCGCGCTCATCTACGGCAATGATATCGTGCGTGCGACCGTGGGCGATGGCGCAACGATCTTGGGCAACAACCTCAACGTGAGCTCCGAGAAGGCCATCGTGACCTTCAGCGATTATGCGCTCGGCAAGGATCTGTCGTATCTCATCGAGCTTAAGCCGTCCGTTAAGAAGGCTGCGGCGCCGAACGAGGCTATCACGCAGGCAAAGGACCAGGCCATCATCACCGTGCAGCCAGTCCAGGATGGTGCGGTAACCAAGTACGACATCGACATCAACATCGACACCGATACGATTCTCGGTGCCATCGATTTGCTGAATTTCCTGTCCTCGACCAACTACTATACCGAGGCCATTGCGGGCGCCGTCCAGACGGCCGGCGGTCAGTCAACGGCCAATGTGGCCGGCAGCTTCGCCTTCGTGTTCGCTAACAACACGATCGAAGCGCTCATCGGCGATGGTTGCACGATCGACCTCGCAAGCGATGTGACCGTTGAAGCGGCATGCGGCACCAACGCGCGCATGATCACCGGATCCTTCTCGATTTCGGAAGCAAAGGTGGGCGTGGGCGCCTCCGTTTCGGTCTACGTCGACATGGGTTCGACGACCGCGGCCGTGGGCACCGATGCAGGAGCAGCCAACCACAGCATCATCAACGCTGGCGGTAAGGTGAAGGTTGCGGCGCATGGGTCGCAACCCGATCCGAACTTCAATGGCGAATTCATCGCGACATCCGATACCTCCGTCCAGGCGGGTAAGGACTACTATACCCGCTCGGGCACCGGCGCCTTGGACGATCGCTATGTCTATACCAAGGTGGACGCTCCGTCTGGCGATCCGTCCGAACTCGGGTACTTCGAACTTGAGGGTAGCGCGTATGAGAGCTCCAACATCCTCGTGATCTCCGTCGCGCCGGCCAACAGCGCCACGGGCAACGTGGCCGTTGGCGCGGTGGTTCCGGTCATCGTCGCTGAGAACTCCTTCGTTGCCGAGATCGCCGATGGTGCGGTTGTCAACGCCGGCGACGATGTGATCGTTTACGCGCAAGACGATGCGAAACTCATCCCGATTTCGTTCGCATATGCCGGCGCCCAAGACGTTGCCGTGGGAGGCACCGTGCAGGTGCTCGTCCAAAAGACGCAGACCCTTGCGAGCATCGGCGATGGCGCGCATGTGACTTCCAGCAATGGTTCCGTGCGTGTTGCAGCGAACTCCGAAGAGTTCCTCGTAAACGTGCTCGGATCGATCTCGGCTAGCACCAAGGTGGGTGTGGCCGCCGTTGTCAGCGCAGTCGTCACGCGTTCGAACACCATGGCGGTCATCGATGATGATGCTGTTGTCACAGCCGAAAAGGACGTGAGCGTTTCCGCTGAGTCCGAGACCTTCATGGTCGCGGTCTCCACGGCTCTAGCCGGCTCCGGCTCGGTTGCCGTAGGCGCAGTCGTGAACGTGTTCGTGTTCGACCGCGACGTTACCGCCGAAGTGGGCGAGGACGCCCAGGTCACCGCAAATACCGGCGATGCGATCGTCAACGCGAAGGCAAAAGATTACTCGGTCGTCGTCGTGATAGGCGGTGCCGGGAGCGGAGACGTGGCCGTGAGTGGAACCGTTCCGGTCATCGTCTCAACCAATCGCGTGACAGCTAAGATCGCCGACAACGCGAAGGTCACCGCTGTCAAGGGTTCCATCGGCATCTTTGCAGACTATGACACCAAGATGTATATCGCTGCGGGCTCAGTCGCAGGCTCTGGTACGGCTGCGGTGGGCGCAACGGTGCTTACCACGGTCGTCAGCAACGATGTGCACGCCCTCGTGGGCTATGGCGCAATGCTGGCCGCTGGCGGCGGCGGAGCAGGCATCTCGAGTCCGAATCGCGATGGCAAACGCAAGGGCGTCGTCGTTTCGGCGACATCAAATGAGACATTCCTCGGCGTCGGCGTGTCAGGCGCGGCATCCGGCAAGGCAGCCGTTGCGGGCGTGGTGAACACCGGCGTCTATTCGAATAACGTACACGCCATCATCTACGGAGGCGGGCGGATAGATGCGGACTCCAACGACGATTCGGAGGGTGACCTATCGACGTTCGCTTCGTCTGATTCCAACATCTATCTGGTCACCGGTTCGCTTGATGCTGCCGGTACCGCGGGTGTGGGCGCTTCCGTCACCGTTCTCACCTACGACAAGGATATCGTCGCCAGCGTGAATGCCTACCAGGCAGGCGAGCTTATTGCGCATGATGTCGAGGTGAATGCGGGCGACAAGCGTACGCCGGAGGGCATTGTTCAAGGTTTGGACGAATCCACCGAGCCCACCGATGACCTCTACATCTTCAGCGTGAGCGTCTCTGCCGCCGGCGTTGCCGTAGGCGCAGGCGCGACCGTCCTTTACTTCAACGACACCACTACGGCCGAGCTCGGCGGAACCGTCAAAGCTTCCGGCGACGTGATCGTGGCTGCCATGAACGACAGCCATCTGATCAACGCGGCAGGTGCTGTGGGCGCCTCCGGATCCGCAAGCGTCACCGGCATCGTGGCCGTCACCTACTTCACGGCGAATACCACCGCGAAGATCGTCGCCGGTTCCGATGTCAACGCCGATGGCGATGTCACCATCACCGCCAACTCCTTCGAGCGCATCGATGCCGACGTTTTAGGCATCACCGGCTCCGGCACGGCAGCCGTTTCCGGCACCATTGCCGTCGTGGTCACCGAAATCGTGACCAAGGCCTATGTCGGTGACGACGAGAACAGCATCGACACCACGATCGATGCGGCGAGCCTGTCCGTGATCGCTGCGGACGAGTACACGCTGCTCGGCATTGCCGGCACCGCTGCAGTCTCTGGCCAAGCGGGCGTGGGCATCACGGCGATCGTGAGCGTTTCCAATAACACCATCGAAGCGTATCTGGGTAAGAGCAGCATCGTTACTTGCGCGAACGACGTGAAGATCGAAGCCACCGGCCTGCGCGATATCCAGATGTACCTGGCCACCATTTCCGCCGGTGGCGAGGCGGGCGTGGGCGTCACTGTGCTCGTGAGCGTCGTCGGCGGCGGTCTCGATCAGGATTCCTCCGACGCCATCTTGGCGGAGGATAGCATCCTTGTCTGCGGCAAGGATCAGGATGACGGCAAGAACGGCCACAAGCACACGGATGCGTGCTACAGCGAGGAGAAGTACCACTACTTCAAGCCTGCCGACTTCTGGGATGAGCTTTCTGCCACCATCTTCAAGGACGACGCGAGCAAGCAGACCGCTTCAGGCAAGGCGATCAACGCCAAGCTCGATGGTACCAACATTGAGTCGTTGTTCGAGGGCGACGGCACCTCGTATGCCGACCCCACCGAGGGCAGTGGCATACAGCCTGAAGCGTCCTATGTGAAGGTTTCCACCCCAACCAAGGATGGCCTGAAGGACTATTTCGAGAAAGTCGGCGACGATTACATCCCCACCGAGGATAAGACGATCGTTTCCGGAAAGACCTACTACATGCTCGATTCCGGCGTCGATCTCGCAGACGTCAACGATGTCTACAAAGCCTCTGACGATGACGAGCAAACCGTAAGCGCCGATGTTCCGGCCATCACCGGTGATGATAATGCTCGCGCCTATGTGGCCGCCGGCTCCGTAGTGGATGCCCGCAACATCACCATCAGCGCCAAGAACATGCTTTTGCTGGATCTCATGGCATTCACCGCTTCGGGCGGCATGGTCGGCGTCTCGACAACCGTTGCCGTGGGCATAACCCACGCGAACGCGGTCGCCTACACCGAAGCGGGCTCTAAGCTGATTTCCCGAGGGAACGTAAACGTTACTTCCTGGACCGGCTCCGCCAAGGTTGCAGCTCCCGCAGGCTCTGACGAGGCGAATCGCAACGCGACATTCAACGAGCAAATCAAGAAAGGAAGCTCCAAGGCGGATAGCCTTGGCAATGTCGGGGCCGTGTTCAACGGGCGCAGCGTCCGCGTCGTCGGCGCAGCAGGCTCCATCGGTATGGTCGGTGTCGCGCCTTGCGTGGCGGTGCTCGTGCTCGATAGCAATTCCTACGCCTATATCGCCGGTGACGTAACCAAGGCCGTGAACGTAACCGTCAAGGCCGAGACGCACTTCCCAGTTGCCGCATCCGCGACCTTCGGTCTCGCGGCCGGTAAAGTGGCGGTATCCGCCTCTGCGGCCGTCGTCGTCAGCAATGGCGTCGTCTATGCAGGCGTCGTCGGCGCCTCCGTGATCGAGAACGTGTCCGACACCGTGACCGTTCACACCGATACCGAATTCGACGCCACCACCTTCGCGGCGAGCCTTGCTGGCGGAAGCGTCGCCGTCAATGGCGCGGCTTCCGTTGCGGTCGACCATATGACCGTCCACACCTTCGTGGGCCAGGCGACGACGCTCAATGACGTCAAGAATCTCGTGGTCACCGCCAGTGGCAGCGTTACGGCGCATGCCAACATCATCGGCGGCGTCATCGGCACCATTTCCGCCAAGGCCGGCGTTGCCATAGCAACCATCGATCCGATCATCCTCACGTACGTCGGCACCACGCCTCTTGCGCAGGGCAAGGTCGAAAGCGCCATTGCCGGTGCCAGCGGCACGAATAAGCAAGCGCACGTGAACAGCCTCACGATCGGGAACAATATCACCACGAAGGGCCAGGCCCTTACGCTGGGTATCTCTGCGAGCCTCGTCTCGCTCAGCACGAACGTGCTCGTTGTGAGCAACGACTCGCTCATCCGTGCCGGCGTCTTCCAGAAGAACGTCATCGTGGACAACAAGGCGACCATCGATAGCGCCTTCTCTGCCAAGGCGGATACCGAGTGCCTCGCCATCGATGTGGGCGGTCTCGTCGTCGGCGTGAACGTCTTCGTCTCCAACCTCACCGCAGACAATGAGGCGATCGTCGATTCGACCGGAACCGAGATCGAAGTCGGAGCGCTGGAAGTCTATGCGGGTCGTGAGAGCAATCCGAACGTGACGACCGCCAACGCTACCGGTATCGGTTCGGCAAACGCGGCCATCGCGATTGCGGTCAACGTGGCATATGCCGAGAACGACACCGTGAACAACGCAAAGGTCCTCGGCACAGGCATGCTCACCGTCAGCAGAACCCTCACGATCGAAGCTAACGGCCGCGCCACGGCCTATGCCATCATGGGCTCGGGCATCGTCCAGATTTCGGGTGTCAAAATCGCATCCAACAACGCGTTCGCCTACGTGGATGCCACGCAGATCGCCAGCATCGAGAACGCCAATGTCACCACCGAAGGCGGAGCGGTCAAAGTCGCTTCCAACTTCAACAACGCGACCAACGACGAAAGCTATGGCGCGGTTTCCCTTATCGGAGTGAACGGTCCTGAGTGCAACGGAAGCGGCAAGCCCGTATACAACGGTCAGCAGCTCTCCAACATCTCTCTGGTCGGCACCACGGTTTCCGTTGGCAAGGCCCGCATGGATGCTACGGCGCGTGCAATAGTGACCGGCGCTCAGCTCGATACCAGCGCTGACGGTAGCCGCGGCGCAGTCGACGTGGCCGTCAAAGCGGATTCCTACGCTAAGGCCGATACGATCGCCGCGCTCGTCAACATCAGCCTCGTCAATGTGGGCGTGACCGATGTCCGTGCCAGCGCGAGAGGCACTTTCGAGGCGCTTCTCGATGTCGCCGGTGAGAACAAGGTCGGCGCAACGAGCGTCTCCAACAACTATGATTCGTACTCCTTCGCGGGCAATGGCCCGTTGGGCGGCGTGCAGGTCTCGGCAATCTCCGTTGACGTCAACGTAGCCCGCTCCGTCACTGAAACCATCGCGAATGCGGGTTTGACCGGTACCGGCACGCTCGATGTTATCGGCAACCTCTCCATCACCGCTAAGGGAGCCTCCAATGCCGAGGTCGAGGGACGCACGTATCCGGTGAGCATCAGCGCGATCAAGGTGCTCGTCAACAACGTCGCCGCCAAGCAGGACGTGAAGCAGTCAGCATTCAGCACCTTCGGCGGACAGATCATCGCAAAGAACAGCCGTCTCAGTGTGACCTCAGAGCTCGGCACCGCAGCCGATCCAGTCGATGCGACGTCCATAGTGGGGTCTTCCGCTGGCGTAAGCGTTTCGCTGGCGTTGGACGTTACGACGAACAAGGCAAAGTCCAATAGCACTTCTACCAATACGGCCTACATTACTGGTGCGGGAAGCACCAACACGACCTACGACGTCGCTTCCGCAAGCGTCAAGGCGACGACCTATTCCGCCGCCACCGCGACTGCCGCGGCTTCCTTCGGAGTCTCGATTTGCGCAACAGTCGGCGACCTCGATGCACGCGCCCTCGCATCCGATTTCGTTGATGCATCGGTGAGCAATCTGACGCTGATCGCTTCCGGTGACGTCGACATCGAAGGCTATGCCAAAGCCTCCGTCACAGGTGAGGTCACCGATCCTGGCGGAGCCGCCTCGATAACCACCGAGAAGCTGCGTGCATATGCCGATTTGGGCACGTCCTCGAACAAGCAAGCGGTAAGCGCTTCCGTTGGAAACAACACCAACATCACCTCCACGGCGGGCAGCATCAACGTCAAAGCCGAGAACTACGGCAACGCTGAGGGTAAGATCGACGGCGGCAGCTCGTTCTCGTTGATCACCTCGACTGTCAACGCCAAGTTCTCCTCGAACGCCGATCTTTCAACCGATGCAACCATCGGCGAAGGCGCAAAGCTGAATGCGGCGAAGAACATCACCGTTTCGGCTGAATCGAAGCCCGAGATCGCTTCCGATGCGACCGCTTCCGCCTTCTCCCTCACGGTAAGCGCTGACGAAACGCACTCCGAGGCAACGACGAACATGACGGTTGATACGTCTATCGGCTCGGGTGCCGAGCTCGCTGCCGAAGGTTACGTGAGCATCATCGCGCGCGGCAACGTAAAGCAAGAGACCATCAGCGATGCTGACGCCAAGGGCATCTTCGGAGGCGACGGTTCCATCGAGGCATACAGCAATCTTGACCGCACGGTGACGACCACGGTCGGCGATGGGGCGATTATCACTGCGAACCGCGGCAACATCGACATCAAGGCCGTTGCGGGTGATGAGGACCACATCACGAACGAGAGCTATGTCGAATCCGGCGCCTTCGTCGGCATCTCCGCGGTGAAGACGCATGCGGACATTAATTCCACGGCCACCACGACAGTGGGTTCGGGCGTTACGATCGAGGACACGTTCGGTTCCATCAACGTGATCAGCGACTCTTCGATGAGGTACTTCTACAACGTTGCGAGCTGCGATGCACGCGGCGTTGGCGCCAAACCCTATTCGGAAACCGACACATTCGTCACCATCAAGAGCAACGTCAACGTGGGCGAACAGGATGGCGCGAAGGCCTTCATCACCGGTCGCCATGTGATGATCGATTCCCTGAACTCCACGATGAAGGTCATCGACCGGACCTATTCATACGGCGCCGCTGCGGGTGCCAACGTCGATGCGTACACCGACCTGCTCGCGCATGTCGACAATGTGACCACGGTGCGCAATGCCGTCATCCGCGGCTATGACTCCGTGGCAGTGCGCTCCACTTCCTCCCCGAAGGTCGACGGGTACGGCAGGAGCTCAGACGGCAAGAGCGTCTATGCGACCGCCTATGTCGCCATCTACGCTGCGGGCGATGCCGACGCTTATGCTTACATGAACAAGAACGTGACGACGTTCACGACGCTCGTCGACATGGCTGGAACAACCATCCTCAGCGCCGACATCGATGTCGTTTCGGCTAACAACTTAAAATATGGGCCCGATGCCAGCGGCTATAAGTCCAGCCACCTCGCGAGCCTCGGCGAGCACTCCAGCACTCCTGTCAGCGATAACGTGACCGCCAAAGTGAAACTGGGCGATGGCAACGCCTACTATGTAGGCGACGCCGCAGCCGGTATCGTCATCGATATCTCCGGCAATGAGAGCAATCCGACGGTACGTGCCGTCGGACTGCGAGGCGAGCGTTCGATTTGGACCATCGTGGACAACGAGGTGCGCATCGGCAACATCTCCAACCCGCTCAAAGGAACGCTCGACGTGACCAGGGAGCTGAAGGGCCTCAGGACGAAGGTTGGCGTTGCGGCAGCTAACGTCTACGACCAGAACATGATCCCGTACGTCCTCATCCTCAACCACACCAACCTCGATGTCGTCTTAAGCGCCATCACCGTCGAGAACGCGAACTACCTCAGTCCGAGCGTCAACGGCTCGAGCATCAAAAACGCCAACAAGACGAGTGTCAAGGGTGCCCTTGACGAGAATGGTGTGCCGACATCCAATCCGGTGCGCCCCGAGGTTTCCGTTATCAGCAACGGCTGCGGCAATGTCGAAGTGAACGGCCTCATTGCCAACCAGACCGGCTCGGTGAGCTTCGGCTGGACCGATGCAGAGAACCGTGGCAGCCTTGTAGCCGGCGCGGCCGGGGTCACCACCATGAACCTGGAGCAGTTAGTAGCCCCGATTTGGGCCAACACGTTCGTCGTGGATGGAGCCCAAGATGTCGGTGCCGAGAACGCGCGCATGAACCTCTTCGCGACATGGACAGACGGCGCCAAGCCGACCACTTCGGTTCATGCCTCCGGTGATATATGGTTTGGAATCACGGATGTCATCATCGAGGTGGGTACGGCACCCGCCACGGCCGCTCCGCGTGCGAATGCCGTCGAGGTGAGCGATATCGTAGGCGGCAACACAGACCTTGAGGTGAACGTTGCGACTACCATCTATCGTGCAGCGGATTCTCCGATCATCTCGATGCCCACGCCTGGCAAGCTCGAGTATACGAATGACAAGCTCGCTAATCTCGTCAGCGATACGTACATCAACGCGGACGCGATGGACGCGTACCTTGTCGGCGAGACCGATTTTGACAAGACCTTCCTGCTTCCCAACGGGACCATCATCCATACCGACCTCGATGGCGTGGTTACCCGCATCATCGAGGGCGGCATCGACGTCACGTTCGATGATTACGTCATCACCGCCAACCTCGATGGCGATCTCATTGCAACGATTGGTCAAGGCGTGGCTATCAACCTCTCCACGGGCGTAATCATCATCGAAGAGGATGCGTCGCTCGACATGCTCCTCTCGTCTTTGGATGGCGAATGGCTCAAGGGTATCGTGGAAAAGGGAGACACCAAGATCGTCGTCTATGACTCAAGCAAGCCGGTGACCATCAACGATGAGGAAAACGGCATATCCGTCACCGTTCCCAAGGCGATAACGCTCAAGGCAGAACGCCTCATCGAAATCAACGGCATCACCTATTACCAGCTCACCGGTTCTGGTGCGAGCCTCGACTTCGCGAGCTACACATTCGACGCTGCTTTCGGCAATTCCAATTCCAACTCCATCACGGCCGTGCTCGCAACGGGGAGCACGGACAAGCTGCGGGATTGGATTACCTCGTGGGATCCGAATGCTCAAGGCAGCCAGCTCCCCGCCTGGCAGATCATCAGCATCGTCAATCGCCTCATCACCGACGAGGACTACAACGGGATTGCAGTGGAGGATGATATCGACACCAACGATGACCTTATCTTCTGGCTGCCCAATCATGATGATTTCAGCGCTTGGTTCCGCAATAAGCTGGACAGCAACCGCGACGTACTCGACGAGATCGACAAACTTGCGGACGAGAACGAGTCGAAGCTTTCCGAGTTGATAAGACGACAAAACTTGGATGGCAAGAAGGCTTGGGAGTGGATAGAACACCATATAAGCGGTGACGATCAGGTAGTAGAAGAGAAACTGGAGTCCATCCTCGAATCCCTCTTTACCGCAGAGGATTACGCGCAATTTGCGGTCGGGGATGTTGCCGTGGGTGGCTCTGTGGGTGGAATCTCCGATGAAGACCGCAATGCCATTGCTGCTCAGATTATGGCCAGAGACGATTTTGGCGATTGGCTGTACACAAGGCTTTCCGATCCGGCCAATGCCTCCGTGCTCGCACAACTCGATTTGTACGGCAGCCGTATCTCGGATTACATCAAGGAAGGTATGGAGCAGGCTGACTTTGAAAAGCTTGTTACATGGATACTAAACAACGATAAGCTCTTCGATACCGATAATGATTTGCCCAAAGATGAGCTTTGGAGATTCATCAAGTCGCTCGTGCGCGATGGTGAATGCGATGAGAAGGAAGAGCTTGCCGGATTCCTCCCCGTTTGGTCCGGCTTCTCCGGATGGCTGCTTGATAAGCTCAACGACTCTGCAAATGCAGACGTCCTTGAGAATCTCGATGCGCTTGAAGACGATGACGATAAAACGCTTTCCTCCTTGCTCGGCAAAGCGGGAGTCACCGGCTCTGAAGCATGGGAGTGGATTGAGAGCCATGCTGCAAATGCAGGCAAAACGGGTGAATACTATCTATCGCAACTCATCGCAGAAGATAAGGATAAAGAGTATGGAAAAGCGGCAATCGCCGACAAGTATCTCGCGGATCTCGTGGGTGGCGACTCAGTCATAGCTGCCGAATACATCGCCCAACATCTTGTAGGCGAAGCGAACGCGGATGCGCTCGCTGCTGCAGACGCCGCCTATGCGATAAACGCATCCATGCTGCTTGCCGAAAGAAACGCAGGAAAGCTCAAGGCATGGTTCCAAGATTCCGTCACCGATGCCGGTGACCAGCTTCTCATCGTCGGCTCCCTGCTTGCAGCCGGTGATGTCAATCCTCTCGTTTATCCCAAGATTGGCATAAACGAAAACGGATATCGTATCGATAACTTCACCATGCTCTCCGAATGGCTCTATGAGCGCCTGACCAGTGGCATGCCCGCCGCTTTGGACGCCATCGACGAACTCAAGGGGCTCACGGATGCCGAATTCACCGGGTGCGTCTACCTGCTCTCTTACGATAAGAATACCAAGACCATGGGTGCATGGCAGGTTGCCGAGGCGGCCAAGACTTCCGTCGGTTCCGCAAAGGACTACCTCGATAAGACGTGGGCTGGCGAACTCAAGAACTCTGCAACTGACGGTAAAGTTTTCAGCGAGATCTGGGGTGGAGAGAAGTTCATCGGCTTCCTTCTTGAGCGAGGCAACTATGAAGGAAAGAACGATGAAGGATACGACCGCTACGGAATGAATGTTGAAGCCGTCAAGGGCATCCTTGCCACGCCCGAGTCAATCCCCGTCGACGATTTCTTGGGTACGGGCATGACGGTCTATCTTACGCCCACGTATGCGCGCAATGGCGTCAAGATCACCAATACGGACATCAGGGAATACGTTATCACGGGAATCAGCGGATTCTCTTTGAAAATAGCATCGTCCTCCAGCAGCATAGGGCCGTACACCTCCTTGCCGCTCAACGCCATCTCGCAGACGGCAGAGGGTTATTACTACATCGATTGGGACAAAGCCCAGCAATCCTCTGAATGGATGATGTCCGTCGACGCTCAGTCGTTCTACGAGAAGCTGCGCAACGTCATTTGGACCCAGAGCATCGAAAGCGTCTTCACTTCCATGACCGTCAAGGGCATGTGCGGCAATACGAATCCCACGACGTACACGCACAACTACTCTGCAAATTATGTGACGAGCGCGGATTTGTATGATGATGAGGATTGCCTGCGCTTCGCTTATCTGGTGGGGAAGAAGAAGGATGTGCCCAGCAGGTTCAGGTACGTGATCCTGCATCCGTACGAGCATCGGGTGAAGTTGAGCTACATCAACCTCAAGCCTGCCGACGTCATCCTCGAGCAGAGCTATAAATACACCGAGGTCGACGCCGGAACCGAGTTCGACCCGAGTGTGACGTATTACGTCCAAGACATCTCGGGCACAAGGTACGTCAAGTGCGACATCGCCGAATTCGACCCCAATAAGACCTACTACACGGCTTCGCCCGACTACGTCATTCTGTCCCTCAGCCAATCAAATAATGAAGATGCTGGCGCCTCCGTCGAGTCATGCGTTACCTTGCTGGGCCCGGTTGAGGAGGTCCAGGCAACCGCGATGACCATTCCCGCGGATACCAAGTGGGCGAGCAGCAGCTCCTCTACGATCGGCTATCGGATCACCGAGGCGCTCTACGTGGCGGACGACGGCACCTACTACTTCCGTGAGCCAACCGATCTCGAGGGCTTCATGCAGTGGTTCGACCTCGCTTTCGGAAGCGATAATTACACGACCGATAAGGTGACCGAGAACGGCGTCGAGTGCACTCTTACCGATGCCGAGCTCAAGACCCTCCTCGGCACGAGGGCGTCGTTCTTAAAGGATACGGCTTCGCTTGCCGATCCGAGCGTGAGCCTGACCAAGAAGCTCTTCGCCGTCAACATCGCGCTGCTCGCAGACGATTACGCCAACATCTCGCGGCGAGCGCAGGCGGCGCTGAACAAGCTTAACGATACGGCCAACTATCCGCAATGGCTGGCCCGCCAGATCGCCAACAACGTGACCAATGCCCAACTCGCGCTTAACGCGCTCGGCATCATCGCCGGTACCGATATCCTGCCGTCCACGTATGTGAAGGCGGGCGACATGAAGCAGGCATGGTACCGTCCGGCCGACAATCCGCAAACCTTCGCGTCCGCAGACACCATCGTCACGACTCCTGCTCCGCAACGGGCCGCGCGGACTTCCACGGTCATGCTGGTCCACGGCCAGAAGGTGTACCTCGAGATCCTTTCGCCCGAGGTCGCACGTTCCGTCGATGGCAAGTACTATGTGATTCCGGAGGGCGGCACTGATTACACGGATGCCGATGCGGTTGACGAGGTCAACGACATCGTCAAGAGCACCGCGGAGATAACCCTCGACGATGACACCAAGATCAACACCACGGTCGAGTCCCTCGACATTGAATACAAAGGCGTGCGTTACCTCACCATCAAGCGTTACTACGACGAAAATGGCGAACTGGTTCTCATCGAGCACGTGATGCGCGGCGAGACCCTGGAAGAAGCGACCGTGGTCGACTCCAACGGCAACGTCAAACCCGGCAAGACCGTCAAGTGGGAAGCTGTCGAGAACGCAGGGAGTGCGTATGCGCTTTCCAATATCGTAGGCGAAAACGTTAAGGTGACGATACTCGATCGCGACGCGGGCGCGAAGCTCGTCAACGGCGACCCGAAACCCGCCATCGTGGGTGACCACATCCTGATCGTCACCGGTGACGGCGTGGAAATCGGTACCGAGACCGACTCGTTGGCTACGGCTCCGTACAGTGCCGATGTCGCCGCCGTCGAGTTCGAGACGCTTGCAGGCGACGAGAACATAATCGTCGGTAACACATGGCTCGAGACCGACGGCTCCGTTAGGCTGCCCGACGATCTTGTGATCACCGAGGGTAAAAGCTATCACCACGAGGCGACCCAAGACGTCATCTACACCACGATCGATGTGGCCAAGAAGGGCAACCTCGATCTCGTGGCTGAGCGCAACGTCACGGGCGTCACCCGTGAGGATGGTGTCGAAAGCTACGTCAACGTTGCCGAAGGCGGACATGCAAGCTTGTTTGCCGGTAACGAGAACACCTTCAATACCCTCATCGCCGCAGGCGGCGCCACGGTTGGCGTGACGGGCGAGGCTGCTATCGTGGGTGAATCGGTTGTCGGCCATGGCGACGCTGCCTTTACGCTCAGCTCGAACGGTGACATCAACAGTGCCGATCACTACCTCGTGGTCGACCTGCCTGAGGACAACGCGCTGAATATCGCACAGGCGAACGATTACTATCTCGTTGGCGTCGAGTCGACATCCGCGCATCAGGAATATGCCGATGCGAGCGGACGCGACCAAGATGGCAACGATGTATCCGGCACGCACATGGGTGACATGGGCGGTGAAACCGTTACAGCCGAAATCATCTCCGACGACACCGCTGAACTTGCCAGCTGGATTCTCGAGCGGATTGAGGGGCGCGACGATGTTGTCGCCCTGCTCGATGATGCGGCGGCTGATCCATGCGACGCTCTTGTTGCTGCGGGCGATGTCGATGGGTTTGCCGAATGGCTGGCTCGCCAGTTCGAACAGGGAACGCTCGACGATGATGCTATCGCAGCTCTGGTTGCTGAACTGATAAACGATGCTGACGTGACGCCGATTACAGCGGGCGATCTTGCCGATGGCGTCCTTGCGAACGCTGATGCATTGACGACATGGTTGGCAGAGCGCTTAGCCGATGACCCGGGAACGCTTACTTCGCTCAATACGCTCGATGAAGCGGCTTTAAAGGCACTGGTTGAGAGCTTAATCACCGACGAGGAGATCGAGGCTGCGAACGAGGCGGCACGTGCGGCTCATGCCATAGACGTGCTGGCTGACGAAGAGAACCTGACCACGTGGCTGGCAAAGCATCTGGCTGGCAACGATGAGGTTAGGGCTGCGCTTAACGATGCCGTGGCCGAGAAGGTTGACGACATCATTGCTGCAAACGACCCAACGGCGTTGGCCGCTTGGATCGATAGCCAGAAGGGGCAGGGTGCCGTTGACGAAGCATTGCTTGCAACTGTCGTTTCCAGCCTGCTGACTGTCGAGGATTTCGAAGCTCTCGAGCAGGCCGCATGGGACAAGACAACCTATCCCGAAACCGACCCGAGCAAACTCGACGAGCTTCGTGGGCTCTCTGTAGCGGTGGGCAAGTCCACTGGTTCCGCCTACGTTGAGAACCGCGGCGATATCTCGATCACGCAGACAAGCGGCACGCTGACGGCTGGCAAGGTTGTTTCACAGCTCGGCGATGTCACGCTCGTCAACGAAAAAGGCGACATTATCGGCGATGCTGACGAACCTGAAAACATCCAGGGCAACGATCTTTCGCTTGAGGCTAGCGGAAACATCGGCCCGATCGTCACCGAATCCGGTGCGGTCGACCTTACGGTTGTCGGCACCATCGAGAACGTGACGAACGGCGCGGTGTCTGCGGTTGCGTACGATCAGGCAACTGGCAAGTTCGTCACCACGTGGAATGTCGATTACCAGCAGGTCGCGAATTTCAACGAGGAAGAGACCGGCTCGCTTGATGCGACCGCCGGCGACAGCGTTGAAGTAACTGAGAAGAGCGGCGATATGGGCGTCGATACCATCGAGGCTGGTGGTACTGTCGAACTTAAGGCCGACTCCATCTCCGATGCGCGCGATGGGGCTACAACCGATCCGAACATCACCGCCGAGGGAGTGACGCTTATCGCATCTGATGGCGGAATCGGAACGGTCGACGAACCTATCGAGATCAACACCAACGGCGAAGGCACGTCTGCCGACGCTACCGTGAATGCGGTCGCGAGCGGCGATGTGAACCTCACCGAAACCGAAGGCGTCATGCGCGTTGGCGCCATCGTTGCCGGTGGCGATGCGAACCTCGTCGCATCCGATGGCGACCTTGTGGATGCTGATACGGATGACATGATCAGCAAGCTCGGTGAGCTCCTCGAGGAAGCCCGTGTGGCCGAACAGCAGGCCGAGAGCGCCGCCGAAAGCGCTCGGTTGCGCGAAGATACCCTGCAACAGCTTCTCGAGGCTTACGAGGCGGCTCAGGCTGCGACCGATGCTGCGGAAGATGCGCTCGATGACCTCAAGCAGCAGATTGCCGACAAGTTGGGTGTCGCGCCCGACGAGGTAACCGACGAGCTGCTTGCGCAGTACGCGGAAGACGCGCAGGCTGCAGCTGACAAGGCTGCTGCCGATGCCAAGGCTGCACAGGATGCGGTTAACAAGCTGACCGAAGCGCTCGCGAACAACGACCAAGACGCAATCGATAAGATAAAGCAGCAGATCGCGGACGAGCAGGGAGTTGCGTCCGACGAAGTAACCGACTCGATGATCGCTAAGCATGTTGCGGATGCGAAGGCTACAGCCGACAAGGCTGCTTCCGATGCCAAGGATGCGCTGGCTGCTGCCGATGCGGCAGCGGCGTACGCAAAGACCACGCAGGATGCTCTCGATTCCGCCGAGAAGAAGCTCGCTGACGCTCAAAAGGCCGAAAGCGATGCCAAGGACGCGTATGAAACGCTCAAGGCAGAGGTGGATGGCTACAAGCAGACCGCCAAAGACAAGACAAAAGAGGCTGCAGCTGCCCGCGCTGAAGCTGAGAAGCTCCAGCAAAAGCTCGATGCAGTCGAGCCTGCCATCACGACTGGTGGCGACCTCAACGTTACGGCCGACAATGTGGGCACCAATGGCAATGCGCTTTCCACCAATGTGGGTGGCCAGCTCAACGTCGACGGCGATGCTGATGGCAATAACGTCGGCAGCGTGAACGTCGAGAATACCGGCGATCTCACCACCGGCGCAATCGCAGCCGATGATGCCGTGTCGTTAGCTGCAACCGGTGACATTCAGGTCAATAACGATGACGAATCCGTTGCTGATATCGCAGCTGATACGGTCACGATCCGCAGCACCGATGGCGATGTGGGTTCCGCGAACGATCCGGTTTCGGTGGAGACCAGCGGCCTCGATGTCTACGGCAAGAACGTCTATGTTAAAGGCTTCAAGGATCTATCCGTCGACTCCGTGGTGGCCGAGGATAACGCGAGCCTGTCTGCTGACGGTGATGTCAACGACACGAACAACGGCGCAGGCGTCGTTGCGGATAGCGCGAACATCACGGCTGGCGGCAACATCGGCTCTGCCGATAACCCGCTCGATGTGAATGCTGACAACCTAACTACGAACTCCGGTGGCGATACGACCGTCAACCTCACAAGCCCACTTACGACGGTAGATATGACAGCTGGTGGAGACATCGCCATAACCTCGACAGGTGCTGTCCAAGGCACGACGAACTCGCAAAACCTCAATATCGTGGCAGATGGCGATGTGGGTAGTGATGACGAGCCGCTTGTTGCATATTTCGATGGGGAGAACGGCACGGTGAATGCGACGTCGAACTACGGCATGGTCAACATCGAGACGCACTCGACCACAAGCTCGTCCGAGACCACCACGAACGGCGACACGACATTTGGAGGATTCAGAGGTGCTGGCATGGAAGTAGAGGATGGTCTCGAGGACGCCCTCGCATTTAAGCTGCCGATCCCGAAGATGTCGGTCCATGGTGATTTCAACTGGATTCCATTTGTGGTAGGCGGTCTGATCGTATGCGGCGGTGCGGCTTTCGCAGTTGCCAAGAGACGCCGTCGCCAAGAGGATGAGCAAACCGCTTAGTTGGTAAGCAACTTGCGGGTTGATAAGACCAACAGAAAACGGGCCCCTGAACAAGCATCAGGGGCCCTGATCATTCTTGTCTGCTCCCTACACGATTCGACAAATGCACGGCCGAAAACCGAACCTCATGCGATAATGGCATCATCACAGGGAGCATCGGGCGGAGGGTACCATGAATACGCTTACACTCGGATCTACCGGCATCACCACCTCGCAAAACGCATTCGGCGCGCTGCCTCTGCAGCGCATCCCAGAAGAGCTTGCCATACGTCTTTTGCGTCGTGCCTATGAGGGCGGCATGGTGTACTTCGACACCGCTCGAAGCTACAGCAATAGCGAAGAACGTGTCGGCAAAGCGTTTGCAGGCATGCGTGACGAGGTCTTCATCGCTACGAAAACCATGGCGACGACGCCCGAAGCCTTTTGGGATGACCTCGAAACGTCGCTGCGTAATTTGCAGACCGACTATATCGATGTCTATCAGCTACATAACATCAAGCAATGCTATCGCCCAGATGATGGGACTGGGCTCTATGAATGCCTGCTCGAAGCCAAGCGCCAAGGAAAGATCATCCATTTCGGCGTGACGGCGCACAAGATCGGCGTCGCGGAAGAGGCGATAGACTCTGGTTTGTACGAAACGATGCAATTCCCGTTTAGCTATCTTTCCACCCCACGCGAAATGGCGCTTGTCGACGCGTGCGCGGCAGCAAATATGGGTTTTGTGGTCATGAAGGGCATGGCTGGTGGTCTTATCACGCGCGGCAAGGTTGCCATGGCTTTCATGAACGAGCATCCGCACGCATTGCCCATTTGGGGCGTACAGCGCGAAAGCGAACTCGAGGAATGGCTATCGTACATGGATGATACGCCTAAGCTCGATGACGAAATGCGCGTCTACATCGAACGAGAGCGCGCGGAGCTTGCAGGGAACTTCTGCAGGTCATGCGGCTACTGCATGCCCTGTCCTGTAGACATTTCCATCAAGGACTGCGCGCGCATGTCGCTCATGCTTAGACGTGCGCCCACGCAAAGTTGGACCACAGAGCATTGGCAGGCCGAGATGGCAAAGATCGACGATTGCATCGAGTGCCGTGTCTGCGAAGGGCGCTGCCCGTACGGGTTGCCCATCCCCGAATTGCTGAAGCAGAACCTCGAAGACTTCCGAGATGTGCTTGCGGGGAGGGTTAGCGTCTGACGTCTGCGCGTCGGCCAGGTTTGCGCGAATATCCCCAAAAATATCCCCGCAATGTCGAGGAAAACAAAACAGGTCAGCCATAATATCAGGCTGACCTGCGATTTTGTGGAGCCAATGAGCGGACTCGAACCGCTGACCTACGCATTACGAGTGCGTTGCTCTACCAACTGAGCCACATTGGCGAAAGCGCTTTCGCGCAGGCAGTAAGTATAGCGAACTGCACGAACGCTCGCAAGGGGCATTCTGCCGTTTGCCAGTGCATTCCGTGTTTTATCCTTCGGTCTTTTTCAGCGTCAATGATTGAAGAACAACGCCACAAATAGACAGCAGGATGCCACGCGACCGTTCGCTCTGGATAGATGTGCATACAGCGTGTAAACTAGCGTCGAAGACAGAGGCTCTTTTCAAAAAGCCGCTTGTCTTATGAAAAGGGGAGCTGGGAATTGGCCTGGCTGAGAGGCGACGCCGCAAGGTCGCGACCCTAGGAACCTGATCCGGGTAATGCCGGCGGAGGGAGATTTCTATGAATATCACCGCAACACATGCCGTAGTGCAAGCGGATGCCTCTCGGGGGGAATTCGCACCTGTTGGCGAGTGTACCGAAAAGCGTGCGCTGGCTACTCCAGCTTTGGGACTCGTATGGTTCGGGGCTTCGGTCTCCTTAGCCGAAATCCTCACGGGAACCTTCTTCACACCGCTCGGCCTTACAGATGGCCTTCAGGCAATATTGATCGGGCATGCCATCGGCTTTTGCCTTTTCGCTCTCATCGCGTACGTAAGCGCGAAAACAGGTTTGGGCGCGATGGATGCGGTAAAGCTGTCGTTCGGGCGCTACGGTTCTCTCGTGTTTTCGGTTGCCAATGTCGTGCAACTGGTGGGTTGGACCGCCATCATGGTGGCATCGGGTGCCGCCGCAGCGGCATTCTTGGTTCCTGTTGTAGGTATGGTTGGCTGGTGCGCCGTTATCGGCGTGCTCATCGTTGTGTGGATAGCTATCGGCGTGCGCAACATGAGCCGCATTCAAGCAGTCGCGTCCGTATGTCTGTTCGTTTTGACAATCGTTATCAGCACCACGGTGTTTACCGCAGATGCCGCGCCATTCGGAGCCGACGAGGCGCTTTCTTTCGGGGCGGCTGTCGAGCTTGCTGTTGCGATGCCCTTGTCGTGGCTTCCCGTTGTCGGCGACTACACACGCGAGGCGAAAAAGCCGCTGGCTGGCTCGCTTATTGCTGCTACCACCTACTCGTTAGGCAGCGTTTGGATGTTTGCCATCGGCTTAGGCATGGCGCTTTTCGCGGGCTCTGGCGATTTAGCGGAGATCCTTTCCAGCGCAGGGTTAGGCATTGTCGGTATTTTGGTTGTCGTACTCTCGACGGTTACCACCACCTTCTTAGATGCGCAATCCGCGGGGGTTTCTGCGTCAGCCATTCACTCCAGCTTGCTCGCGAAATGGCTCGGTGTGGGCGTTGCGGTCGTCGGTGCTTTTGCTGCTGCCCTTGCCCCTGTAGGTGATTTCGAGAACTTCCTCTATCTTATCGGTTCGGTGTTCGCGCCCATGGTCGCCATACTGCTCACCGACTATCTGCTACTTGGCAATGATTCAAGCAGGAACCCTGTCAACGCGCCCAATCTCGTATTGTGGCTGGCGGGTTTCGTGCTGTACCGCTTCTCGATGAGTTGGGATTTCGTGCTCGGAAACACGCTGCCTGTGATGATCGCTGTGGCGCTCGCAACGCTACTGGTCGGTCTGATCCGCAAGTGCATGCGTCGAACAATCGGCTGAAAGCAAACGAAAGGAGCCTTCATGGACATCACGAATATCGGAGCATCGCTTGACAGGGTGCGCACCACGCATCCCCTCGTGCACAACATCACGAACTACGTGACCGTCAACGATTGCGCGAATGCGCTTTTGGCAATTGATGCGAGTCCGATCATGAGCGATGAGCCTTTGGACGTGGGCGACATCCAGACCATCTGCGGAGGCTTGGTTATCAACATCGGCACACTGAACGAACGCACGATCCAGGGCATGCATGCGGGTGCGAAAACGGCTGCCGAACTAGGGCATCCTATCGTGCTCGATCCTGTGGGTGCGGGCGCCTCGAAACTGCGCACACAGACCGCAGCCGAGTTGCTCGACGCCTATCCGGTCGCTATCGTGCGCGGTAATATCAGCGAAATCAAGGCCTTGGCGAGCGGCGCGGCCTCCACGCGAGGCGTTGACGTGTGTCCCGACGATATCGTGACAGACGAGAACCTAGCGGCAAGCGCTGCGTTCGCGCGTGATTTCGCGGCCCAGACGGGCGCTGTCGTAGCTATCACGGGGCCTATCGACATCGTGGCAGATGCCACGCGCTCCTTTGCCGTGCGCAACGGCAGCAAGCTCCAAGGACGCATCACGGGTGCAGGCTGCATGCTCTCGTGCATTACAGGGGCTTTCGCGGTTGCAAACGACGACAAGCTGCTCGCCGCATTGGGTGCTGTGTGCACAACAGGTGTTGCGGGAAATCTCGCCGAAGAGCGCATGGGCGAACTCGATGGCAACTTAAGTTTTCGGACCTACCTCATCGATGCTTTGTATAAACTGGACGGCGAGATGCTCGCCAGCCGTGCTTTGGTAGAGGATGTGCGATGAAATGACGAAATGTTCAACGCAGGAGTTACGCAAACACTTGCTCGTGTATGCGATTACCGACCGCTCGTGGCTTGGCGGTCGCAGTCTTGCAAGCTGCGTGCGGGAAGCCATAGATGGCGGTGCGACTTTCGTGCAGCTGCGTGAGAAGAACGCTTCGCCCGATGAGTTTCTGGCTCTTGCACGTGAGCTCAAACCCATTTGCGCGCAGGCAGGCGTGCCCTTCGTCATCAACGACAACGTCGATGTTGCCTTGGCCATCGATGCAGACGGCGTGCATGTGGGCCAATCGGACATGGCTTGCGAAAGGGCACGCGCGCTGCTAGGACCCGAAAAGATCGTCGGCGTCTCCGCGCAGACGGTCGCTCAGGCGCTCGCAGCACAGAAGGCAGGAGCGGACTATTTGGGCGTGGGAGCGCTCATCCCCACGGCAACCAAGCCCGAGGCGGTGGACGTTACCTTTGAAGGGCTTTGCGCGATTTGCAAAGCAGTTGACATTCCCGTAGTCGGCATCGGCGGTCTCAACGCTTCCACGATCGCGCAGTTTAGGGGAACGGGTATGGTTGGCGCCGCGGTCGTCTCAGCCATTTTCGGAGCACCTGATTGTAAAAAAGCAGCTGCGGAATTAAGAAAACAGTGTGAAAGGACCTTCGCATGAGCACCCTGAAAAGCGTATTGAGCATTGCCGGCTCCGATTCCAGCGGAGGTGCGGGCATCCAAGCCGACATCAAAGCCATCCAAGCTATAGGGCTGTTCGCGCAAACGGCTATCACCGCCATCACTGCACAAAACACTCTGGGCGTAACGGCCGTGCACGACGTTCCGCCCGACATCGTGAAAGCCCAGATCGATGCGGTGTTCGACGATATTCGACCCGACGCGGTCAAGGTCGGAATGGTCTCGTCTGCTGAGATTGCCCAGGTTATCGGTGAGGCGCTTACGGAACATGCCGCTGAAAACATCGTGGTCGACCCCGTGATGGTGGCAACGAGCGGGTCTGCTCTTGCTGCGGATGGCGCCGTCGAAGCGATGCGCGCATACCTGTTTCCCCGCGCCGACATCATCACGCCCAATCTTGCGGAAGCGCAGGTGCTAGCCGGTTTCGAAATCCGCACAGCCGACGATGCAATCCGCGCGGGCCGGCTCGTGTCGGATGCGTGCGGTGCAGCCGTGCTCATCAAGGGTGGCCACGGGCTGAGAGGGCCCATGCGTCCCGAAAGCGAGGCGGATGTGTGTGCGGACGACGTGCTCTGCCTGCCAGACGGTTCTGCTGTATGGTACTACGGCGTGCGGGTTGACAACCCCAATACGCACGGCACGGGTTGCACGCTATCGAGCGCGATTGCTGCCGGTCTTGCTTCCGGCTATGACATGCTCAAGGCTGTTGGTAAGGCTAAGGAATATCTCACGAATGCACTGGAAGCATGGCTCGATCTTGGCAAAGGGAGCGGACCTCTCGACCACTTCTGGAGCATGCGTTAACGGCGCGTTTGCTCAGTGTTTCGCAGTGCGCAAATCGTGGACTTTGCGGGCGTTCTCAAGTACACTGAAACCGTGTGAAATCACGTGCGAAAGGGGTGGTCATGGAGTTGCTCGAGGAGCGTATCCGCCGCGACGGGACCGTGCGGGAAGGCAACATCCTTAAGGTAGATAACTTCCTTAACCACCAACTCGACATCGACTTGTTCGAAGCGCTCGGCGCTGAGTTTGCGCGCCGCTTCGAAGGCGTTCCCGTTACTAAGATACTCACCATCGAAGCGAGCGGCATCGCTATCGCTTCCATCACGGCGCGCTACTTTCATGTTCCCGTGCTCTTTGCCAAGAAGGCGCAAAGCGTGAATCTCGATGGTACGCTGTACGCCACGAAGGTCGAATCGTTCACGCACAAGCGCGTATACGATGTCATCGTGTCGGCCAAATTCCTTTCTGCTGACGATCATGTGTTGATCATCGATGATTTCCTCGCTAACGGTTGTGCGGCACTTGGCTTGGTCGATTTGGTTGAGCAAGCGGGTGCAACGATCGAGGGAATCGGCATCGCCGTCGAGAAGGGCTTCCAACAAGGTGGACAGACGCTTCGGGAGCGCGGCTATCGGGTGGAATCGCTTGCCATCGTCGATTCGATGGATGCAACCACGGGCGAGATCATTTTCAGACGTTAACCAAAGATGCTGTCTGCCGTGTGCGGGCGGCATCTTTACATAGGCAATGGAAAAACGCGAGCAAGAACAAGGAGGATTCGAATGAACATGAAGTTGCTGGCAGTTGCCGGCGGAAAAGGCCCCGCTGACGTTGTCATCGAGAACGGCAAGATCGTCAACGTCTACACGGGCGAGATTTATGAAGGCGGCGTTGCTATCGTCGATGACAGAATCGCCGCGGTTGGTGATGTTGAGTATTGCAAAGGCGCGTCCACGGAGGTCGTCGATGCGGGCGGCATGTTCATCACGCCGGGCTTCATCGATGCGCACGTCCATCCCGAAAGTTCCGACCTTTCCATCCGTCCTTTCGCCGAGGCTGTGCTCAAGCATGGCACCACCTCGATCATGACTGACCTGCATGAAATCGGAGTCGTGTCCGGACTCGAGGGCATTGAAGCCATCATCGAGGAGAACGAGATCACTGATCTTAATCTGTTCTTCGTCGTTCCATCTCATGTGCCGTTCTCTCCGCTGCTCGAGACGAGCGGCGGTGTGTTCAACACCGAGATTATCAAGAAGGCACTTGAGCGCGATGACGCGGTCGGCATTTCCGAGGTCGTCGGCCACTATATCCTCGCTGGCTTCCCCGACCTTTTGGAGTCAATTGACGCCGCGAAGAAGCCAGGTCTGGTCGCGGCGGGCCATCTGCCCGATATGAAGGGCCCTGCGCTGAACGCGTGCCTCGCGGCTGGCGTGAACAACGACCACGAAGCTCTCGACGGTCCGGAAATCGTCGAGCGCCTGCGTGGTGGCTGCTATGCGATGCTGCGTGAGTCCTCCGCAGCCCGCACGCTTGCGGATCAGGTGAAATACGTGGTCGAAAGCGGTGTCGATACCACGTTCGCCTCCATCGTCACCGATGACCTGCACTGCATCGATCTCGCCCATACCGGTCATATGGACCACCACATCAAGGTCGCCCTCGAAGCAGGCCTGCCGTTCATCAAGGCCATCCAGATGGTCACCGTCAACGCTGCCCGCAGCTTCCATATGGGCCGCATTATCGGCGGTCTTGCTCCGGGAAAGCGCGCCGACATCAACCTCGTCGCGGGCGACACGGCCGAGACGTTCGAAGTCAAGGCTACGTGGGCTGCTGGCAAGAAGGTTGCCGAGAACGGCGAGTCGCTCGTTCACTATCCTGTTGCCGAGCATAAGCCGTGCGTCCTGAATACCTGCACGCTGTTGAATCCCATCACGCCGGATAGCTTCAAGATGGCTGCACCCGAAGGCGCAAAGAAGGTCAAGGTCAAGTGCATGGACACGCTTCCGTGGATTCCAATTACGCAGCCGCGTGAGGTTGAATTGGACGTCGTGGACGGCTATGTGCAATGCGACGTTTCGCAAGATGTCCTCTACATCGCCCAGGTCGAGCGCTATGGCAAGAACGGAAACGTGGGCAAGGCGTTCATGGGCGGCTTCCATCTGCAGAGCGGCGCCATCGCTTCGACGGTTGGCCATGACAACCACAACGTCATCGTCATGGGTACGAACTTCGAGGACATGGCTGTTGCCGTCAACCATCTGATTGATATCCAAGGTGGTCAATGCTTCGTTGAGAACGGCGAGGTTGTGAAGGACATCCCGTATCCTGTGTGCGGTCTTCTGTCCGACTTGTCCTGCGAAGAGCTTGCAGCCGAGAAGGAAGAGCTGAATGCAGCGCTTGCGGCGCGTGGTTGCATCATCCCGATCACGTGCATGTTCTTGTCGTTCATCTGCCTTGCAGCCCTGCCCACTCTGGCCATTACCGACCACGGGTTCATCAACGTACTGACCATGTCGATTGAGGATCCGATTCTCGGTGTCGTCGAGTAACAGGTTTTTTTAAGGGGCGTCCGCGCAAAACGCGCGGGCGCCCTTCCTTTCAATACGTTTCGAATGGAGAGGGATATGAATCGCGAAGTAGTGAAAGCCTTTTACGGATCGTTTTTCCATACTCCGGTATACGGCGAGTTCGAGTTCTTGGAATTCGCGCTCATCGAGGTGAACGACACAGGGTATATCGAGCGCGTTGTCAAGCGCGACGACCCAGAGCAACCGGGCCTTTTGCGCGAATACCGCGACCGTAACATCCTTGTTGAACTAGGCTTTGACCGCTACGGCCTCCCGGGTTTCGTGGACATTCATGTGCATGCGCCGCAGTGGCCGCAGGCATCGCTTGCGCTCGATGAGCCTTTGTATTTGTGGCTTGAGCAGC
>JAUNJT010000001.1:0-20832 GCA_030533105.1 Eggerthellaceae bacterium | reverse complement strand
TGGCCGCAGGCATCGCTTGCGCTCGATGAGCCTTTGTATTTGTGGCTTGAGCAGCGCACATTCCCTCTTGAATCGAAATTCAAAGATCTCGAGTTCAGCCGCAAGGTTTACGAACACCTAGTCGAGCAGCTGATTGCACGCGGCTCGACCACGGCGGTGTATTTGGGCAGCGCTCATCTAGAGTCAAGCATCCAGCTGGCGCAAATCTGCGACGACAAGGGGCAGCGTGCGCTGGTGGGCAAGACCGTTATGGATGATCCAGATGCGAATCCGGATTACTATCGCGATGCGTCCGCTGCACAAGCGATTGCCGATACAGAGACTCTCATTCACGAGGTCGAGAACATCGGTCGCTCGAGTTGGGCTGGCGTATGGCCGGTCATCACGCCGCGTTTCATCCCGAGCTGCACCGATGAGGTGCTGAAAGGCTTGGGCGTGTTGGCGGCCGAAACGGGCGCATACATCCAAACGCATTGCAACGAGGGGCAATGGGAGCACGACGTGGTGTACGAACGCTTCGGTAAGACCGACCCGTATGCGCTCTACGACTTCGGTCTCGTCAACGAGCGATCGATTATGGCGCATTGCCCGTATCTTACCGAGGAGGAAGGTGAGCTGTTCGCTAAGGTCGGTGCGGTGATCGCACACTGCCCGACGGCCAACTCGTATTTCTCGAGCGCCGTTGCACCGGTTGCGCGTTTCCGCCGACAGGGCATCCGCGTCGGCATAGGTACCGACATCTCGGGAGGATACAGCCCGAGCATGTACGAGAACATCCGTCAAGCAGTGATCGTTGCGCGTCTGCTCGAGACGGGTGTGAATGCCATGCTGCCAGACGATAGGCGTGGTGGCTTGGGCAACAATACGCGCGTTTCGCTTGTCGAGGCATTCTGGATGGCGACGGCTGGCGGCGGCGAGGCTCTCGGTCTGCCCGTTGGAACATTCGAGCCTGGCCGTGCGTTCGATCTACAAGTCATTGACACCAAGCTGCCCGATTCCAACCTGACGGGCTTCGGCGTGTTCAATTCGCCGGCAGATCGCTTGGCGCGCATCCTTTACCTTTCAACACCTGAGAACATCCGCCAGATTTATTGCCAAGGCAAGCTGGTTCGTGACAAGGATGCCTCGTAAAAGAGAGCGTTTCGTGGTTTTGACCAGGTATGCGGCTGCAAACTTGTATACTGAGGGCGAAAGGGTTAAACCCTTTCGCTCGATGTGCGTAAAAGACAGATAATCACAGCACGCGTGCATCAGGAAGGAAAACGGTGGCTGCAAAGCTCATCTTGGGAAAATACGAGCCACGCGGCGAAGTAGGTTCTGGCGGATCAGCTTCGGTTATCGAAGCGTGGGATACGGTCATCCTGCGCAAAGTGGCCATCAAATGCATTTCCCTCGGCACGCGCATAGAAGCCATTCCATCACGGCCCGACGAGCTCGCTCCACACGAGAATGGTGTCATAGCGCAACAGCGATTCCCTCGTCACGCGGCTCCAACGCCTTCCCAGCAAGCAAAGCTGTCCCAAAGCTCAGATGGCTCACCTATCTTCCTTCTTCCATGGGAAGATGAGCAGGACGCGATGGAGCGCTTCGCTCGTACGAATCCCACTAAGGTCATAGACCAGAAACCTGTGATCGACCACCAGGAACCGGAGCAAGACGTACTATCTCCCGTCCGTCCAGAAGCAAGGTTTGCACAGCCGGCGCCTCTACGCCAAGAGCGCGTGCGCGAACCCTCCTTGAAACCTGTCTACGCCGTTTCCGACCAGACACCCGGGCTTGATGAGGCGCGCGCTGTCGCCAAGCTCGTCGATGAGAACATCGTGACGCTCTACGACTTCGGAGTAGAGGGCAACACGGCGTATCTGGTCATGGAGTACGTTGAAGGCGTTACGCTGAAGAAGTTCCTCTCAATTCACGACGCCGAGCTTACGCTCGACACTATCGCAGCCGTGTTCGATAGCGTCGCGCATGCGCTCGAAGTCGCGCACGCGAACAAGGTGCTCCATCTGGATATCAAACCCGACAACATCCTGATAAATCCCCAAGGTCAGGTGAAGGTGACCGATTTCGGATTGGCGAGTCTGACGGACTTCCAGGGATATGGCCATGCGGGTGGTGGTACGATCGGTTACATGCCGCCTGAGCAGATGCACAGGGAGGCGCTCGATGCACGCTGTGACGAGTGGGCGTTCGCGAGCATTTTGTATCAGATGCTCGTAGGGGAGAATCCATTTGTCGTTCCTGCGCATAATCCATTGACGTTCGAGGATCTGGAGCTTGCGGAAAAAGCGATTCGCGAAACCGACCTGGTCCTTCCGTCGTATCTATGGAACGAGCTTAACCCGACTGCCGATGATGTGCTGTTCTGTGCGCTTGACCCCGACCGCGAGAGAAGGTTCCGTTCGATTGCGCAATTCGCAGACGCGATGGCGCCCCTTCTAGGTGACCCGGATGCGGGATATGAGGACATCCGACAGATGATGGCAGCCGATGCGGCTGCAGCAGAAAACCTCAAGGCAAGACAGCTTCCAGAGCCTGCCAAGGCCGGCAATCCAGATTTAGCAGCCCAAGAGGGGCTGGCGAGCGATTATGAAATCGATGAAGACCAATCTGGCCTGAAAGGGATTATTGGGAAGATAAAGCGTGCCCATGCAGAGCACCGTCAAAACGTCCAACTCAAAAAGGAGATACGCCAGCGTGAAGCTAGCGAGGATAATCGCGCTGTCTATTATGACGATCCCTATCCTGAGCGCTATGCGCCTCCAGTTGAAGAGCAGCCGGAACTTTCCTACGACGATTACGAGGAAGACGAGCCCAAGCGTCCGAAAAGCAATCCATTCAGTCGCTTAAGAAGCGACAAGGTGTTTTCGGCGCTGGGACGCATCTTCGCAGCTTTGGGAAGCGCGCTCGTTGCCACAATCGGGTATGCGAATATCCCGCAGTTCGGAGGCTTCGACAACCCGATTTTTTTGATCATGCTAGCAGGCTTCGCCGTTGTCGGCCTCTTTGTTCCCTTCGTAAGTGCAGGTCTCGCATTCTTGCTGCTTGCCGCTGCTTTATGCGTGAACGGTTCGTATGTGCTTGGCGCGTTGTTCGTGATTGCGACGGTAGGTTGGTGGTTTGCCTGTGCGCGACACGGCAAGGCGGTAACGAATTCCGCGCTCGCGTTCCCCTTCATGGGGGCATTCGGGTTCGCGCAAATCGCACCATTGGTTTCAGGATACTGCCTGCGTACAGTTGATGCGCTCATCACCACGGTCTACGGAATCCTCATTGCTCTTACGCTTGCCGGATTCGGGACGTCAGATCTTTTGAATTGGGATGCGGTGAATTACTTCCATATCCAAACCGCTTCGGTTCAAGGTGCCGTGCTCGGCATGCTGATGCTTCCCAAGACGTGGTGCATCATCGTAAGCTGGTTGTTGTCAGCCGTAATCGTTGCACTCGGCTGCTCTCCGAAGAAGCGCGTCTTAGCGGGATTCGCCTGCATCCTGGGCTTGCTGGTGATCCTTTTCGGCATCAGCGCGGCCCAATGGCTCGCTTCGGGTCAAACCCAGGTTTTCCCGCCAACAAACGTGCTGATACCCACAATGGTCTTCGGTGTGGTCATCATCGCTGCGGCCTTCACGAAGGTTCCTGAACGTTCACGCAATAGCTGATAATCTCGTAATTCAAAAGGGTATACTGTGCCCCTAGGGTTTTTGAGCACATAAAGCAGCTTGAAGGAAACCAGACGTATGGACATCGGGCAAATCTATCATTTCTTGTTTGAGACCTATGCGGGCATCGGTTGCCTTGTGGGTGCGTTCCTGCTTATCACGCTGCTGCTTGCGTTCTTACTCGAGCGCAGGACGCGTCGCATATACGTCGATCGGCCAGAGCCGCAGGACGACGATTCGGACGAGCTTGGCGAGGATGGCGATATCTGCTAAAGCACTAAAACGGCTTTGGCGTAGCAAAGCGCGTGTTGAACCGCACGCTCGCGCATACGTAGGCGCACAATAGCGAAAACAGAGATTTGCCTATTGACACAGTAGGCGAAAGTCTCTATAACTGGCACCTAACATATTCTGAAAGAGTATCAAAACGGAAAGAAGACCACTATGGAAACTGCAACAAAGAACGAGGCACTTGATTCACCAACGTTTTCGCCTTCGATGGCATACAAGCGCGAAGGCAATTATATTCCGCGTATAGCAGCCGTGCATGATCTGTGCGGCTATGGGAAATGCTCGCTCGGCATCGCGATCCCCGTGCTTTCCGCTGCTGGCTGCGATGTCTGCCCTGTGCCGACCGGCGTGTTCTCGTCGCATACGGCATTTCCGGGATGGTACATGTACGACATCACCGAAGCTCTTCCTGAGTATTTGGAAGCATGGTCGAAGATCGACGTGCAAATCGATGCCGTGTATTCGGGCTTTTTGGGTGCACCCGAGCATGTCGATCGCATCAAGGAGCTTTACGAGCGCTATCCGAAGGCCCTGCGTGTGGTCGACCCGGTCATGGCAGATCACGGCAAAGTCTATCCGACGTACACGCCTGAACTTTGCCAGGCGATGGCGGACCTTGCGAGCAATGCCGACATCCTGACGCCGAACCTGACCGAGGCATCCATCATCCTCGGTTGCGAATGGCCGGGCACCGACATCACCGATGCACAAGCTGCCGAAATGGTGAACGGGTTGCTTTCGCTCGGCGCGAAGAGCGTCGTTCTCAAAGGCATTCAGCGCGAGGGCGAGAACATCATCCGCAATTTCGTAGGCGTTCAAGGCGGTGCGATCAACGAAGTAGCGAACGAGTATCTACCCTATATGCTCCACGGCACTGGCGATTTGTACTGCTCATGCTTGATGGCGGCCATCATGGCTGGTCGCGGGCTTGAGGAGGCAGCAGGGTTCGCAGGTGATTTCGTGCATGATGCGATGCTGGTGTCTGCGCAGCAGCCCAACTTCCTTGAGCGTGGTGTGAGCTTCGAGCCCCTTCTCGGTCGTGTGTGCGATTTGTTGAAGTAACGAAGGGTTTTTGAAGGATTCGCAGGTCGTGCGGTGAGTACGCTATACTAGCCGCACGGCCTTTTCTTATTCAAAATCAACGGACCACTTTCAAGGCCGAAAAAGGAGCGCTTTCATGTTGGATGCAAAATTCGTTCGCGAAAACCTCGATGCTGTCGCAGAAGCGATGGCGAACCGCAATTTCTCTTGGGACGGCGAGCGTTTCGTCCAGCTCGACGAGGAGCGCCGCAAGGCGATTGCTGCCGCCGAGGAGTTGCAGGCGCAGCGTAATGCAACCTCGAAATCCATCGGTAAGATGATGGGCCAGGGCCTGAAAGAAGAGGCCGAGGCAGCCAAAGAGCAGGTGCGCCAAATCAACGTGCAGTTGGAGGAGGCGTCCAAAGTTCGCGAAGAGGCCGAAACTGCTCTGAATGAGATGCTGATGGCGACACCGAACATGCCGCATGAGACCACGCCAATCGGACGTGACGAGAACGACAATCCGGAAGTAAGGCGCTGGGGTACTCCTCGTACGTTCGACTTCGAGGCGAAGGCTCACTGGGATTTGGGTCCCGAATTAGGGATCATCGATTTCGAGCGCGGCGTGAAGCTGGCTGAAAGCCGCTTTTATCTGCTGGGTGGTTTGGGCGCGCGTCTTGAGCGTTCGCTCATCAACTTCATGGCTGACACGCATACCTCCCGTGGTTATAAAGAATGGTGGTGCCCGGCTCTCGCGAACGCGACGACGCTTACAGGCACGGGACAATTGCCCAAGTTCGAAGAAGATCTTTTCAAGACTACTGGCGGTCTGTATCTGATTCCGACTGCCGAAGTGCAGCTTACCAATATTCATGCAGGCGAGGTCCTCGACGCCGAACAGCTGCCGCTCAAATACTGCGGTTTCACGCCCTGCTTCCGCGAAGAAGCGGGTAGCGCCGGTCGTGACACGCGCGGCATCATCCGCGTGCATCAGTTCAGCAAAGTCGAAATGGTCAAATACGCGAAACCCGAAGAGAGCCTTGATGACCTTGAGGCGATGGTCGAGGATGCTGAGAATATCCTGCAGAAGCTCGAATTACCGTATCGCGTCATCAGCTTGTGCACGGGCGATATCGGATTCTCGGCATGCAAGACCTATGACCTCGAAGTATGGCTGCCATGCTACAACGGCTATAAGGAAATCTCATCGTGCAGTGATTGCTGGGATTTCCAAGCTCGCCGTGCGAACATCAAATACCGCGATCCTGCGAACTTCAAGGGTACGCGTTATGTGCACACGTTAAACGGAAGCGGTCTCGCGGTTGGACGTACCATGGCTGCAATCATAGAGAACTATCAGAACGCCGACGGCACGATTACCGTGCCTGACGTGCTCGTTCCCTATATGGGTGGCGTAACGGTTATCGGCCCGCAGAATTAACGTATGGACGTTCGGCAGCAGGCGGGAGCATCGCAGCCTTCCGTGCCGCAGGATGCGCCCAGCCAAACAGGCAAACTGAATCCTTCGCAAGCAGTGCCGGCCGAAAAGGCGGGAGAGCGTGAGCTTGCACAAGATTCCGCTTTGGCAAGCGCGGCGCGAGCGAATCTCCTACGATTGCCGATCATTTCAAACGACCCAAGCGAAAAGTCCAATCCGCAAGCACCAGACGGACCAGAAACAACCCTCGATCAGATCTTCGCATCCGAGAAAGAAGCGCTTAAGCAGGAGTCCAAGTTCGAGAAGCGGGCGAAACGCCAAACAGAAGAGGAGCTTGCACAGTCGAAAGACGCGCCAAAACAAAAGGTCGAGAAAAAGCAAGCTTCCGAAATAGAGCCATCGCAGACCTACGAAAAGTCCAGTGCGCAAACAGAGGGGCAGCCTCTTGGCCAAACTCCATCGGAGCAAGCAGTTAGTCAAGCGGATGGGGCGCGCAAGACCGAAGAAGAGCAAACGTCCGATTTGTCTAAAATGCCGACCGTTCCGCTCGGCCCTATTGTTCCCCGGACAGCAGGGAGGCAGCGTTCTTCGACCGCAGGCGAAAGCGCAGGGAAGACGGAAGAGAAGTCGCCCAGAAGCGTCGGGCGAATCATCCTTATCGTGATCCTTGCCTTGGTCTGCGTGTATCTATTGGGCTTCGGTTGGAACCAATGGATGCGCGGCGACGATGAAATCGACATCCAAGGTGTTTGGCAGATAGCGGGTACGGAGAACACGATCACCATCACACAGGATTACATCCAACTGACTCCCGATGTGAAATATCCCTACACCATCGATACGGCGGGGAAAACGATTACGTTCTCTTTCGCTGATCTTTCCGGAGTCGGTCGCTACCGTTTCTCAATCGACCGCAATCAGCTTGCCATCATCGAAGGCCCTAACTTCTCCTCGATAGGCAATACATTTGGCGATATCTTCTGGTTCGGCCGTTCGTTCTTCTGGTGGGTGTTCACACAGGAAATCGTGAGCCCTGGCGTCGAAACGACGGAGCAGCGCAACCAGAAAGAGGCAGCCAAGCAAGCGGAAATCGATCAAGAAAAGGCACAGGAAGCTCAAGAAGCTGCCAGCGAGGAAATAAAAGAAGCTTCTTCGTCCGATTACGTGCTTGGTTCGCAGCTCATCAAAAAAGCTCAAGCAATCAAGGGCATCCGTTCGACCGCCAAGAAGGAGGAGGGAGCAACTGTCGATCTTCCGACGGAATGCACGCTTTTGATCCGCACCGACCAGCCTGTTGAGATACCAAGCGGTGAGAAGCCGATTATGATTATCGAGCTTTCGGGGTCGCAAGCAGACGAGCAGGCTGACGAGCAATCCGATGCAACCCAGGAGAAGAAGCCGTTAATCGTGGAAGTGCCCGCGACGTCTTCTTCGGGGCAATCGACTGAGCCAACTGTCTCAAACGAAACATCTTCAGAGCAATCGACCGAACTTGACGAGTCATCCTAGAGCGATGCAGGCTATCAGCGTACAACGCATCATCGTGCGTAAGGATCGAGTGGTATGCTACGTCGCGCTTGATCCGCACGCACCACGTGCTACGACGCCCGAAATCGCTCAGCGTCTCATCCGTCGCGTGTCATCGCTTCCTGATCACGATTGCATCAACGAAAAGGGCCCAACTTTCGGGGATGTCATAGACCAAACGTCGATTCCGCATGTTCTCGAGCATCTGGTCATAGATTTTCAGGCGCAACAAGCGGCGCAAAGTTTAGACGCCCGCATGCGTGCGCGCAGCTTCCGTGGAACCACCGAATGGATTAACGTGAGCGAAGGACGTGCGAAAATCGAGCTCGATTATGCAGATGATTTGGTGGTATTGAAGGCACTGACGGATTCCGTGGATATTCTCAACGATGTTCTGTTACCCTAACTGATTATGACTACTGCACACATTGTATTCGACAAAACAAGCGACAAGGTTGCCTCTCGCGTGAAGAAGATGCGCTCAAGCGCCGTACGCGATTTGTTCTCGGCGGCGACGAGTGGCGATGTCATTTCGCTTTCGGGAGGCATGCCGGACGTATCTTTGCTGCCGTACAACGCGATTCGCAAGGCCGTGAAAGCGGCGACCGATGATCAGCGCGCAGTCGCTTTGCAATATGGCGGTACGGATGGGCGCGTGCAAACCCGGCAGGTGTTCTGCGATCTGATGCGTGATATCGGTATCAGGTGCAAACCCGACCAAGTGCTTATCACGACGGGCGCGCAAGAGGCACTTGCGTTAATCGCAGAAACCTTTATCGATCCAGGTGACATCATCTTAGCGGAAGGGCCCACGTATCTGGGAGCGCTCCAGGCGTTCTCTGCGTTCGAACCCGATGTGCATTGCATCCCCTTTGACGATGACGGCATCCGGGTGGACTTGCTTGAAGAGGAGCTTAAGCTCATCGGCAAGGACAATCCGCGTTTGAAATTCCTCTATACGATCCCGAATTTCCAGAACCCTGGCGGCGTGACGATGGTTCCCGAGCGTCGTAAACGCCTTATAGAGCTTTCCCATGAATACGGCTTCATGGTGGTTGAGGATGACCCATATGGGCGCTTGCGTTATGACGGTGGGCATATGCTGCCGCTTAAGGCGCTTGATCCCGATGTCGTTTATCTGGGCACGGTCAGCAAGGTCTTCGCACCTGGTCTGCGCACGGGATGGATCGCCGCACCGCGTGGCGTGCTGTCCAAAATCAATCTCGTGAAGCAGGGAGCTGATTTGTGCGGAAGCTCGTTCGACCAAGTTGTCGTCGAGCATTACTTCACCGATACGCCATGGCAGCGCACCCTGCAGAAATTCGTGAAAACCTATCGCACGCGTCGAGATGCGATGCTCAAGGCGCTCGATGAGTACTTTCCGCCTGAGGCGAGCTACACGCGTCCTCAAGGTGGGTTCTTCGTGTGGGTGACGCTTCCGTCGTACGTCGACACCGATTCGATGCTGTCCGAAGCCCTTGAGGCTGGAGTGACCTATGTTCCAGGCACGGGGTTCTTCCCTGATGGTGTTACAGGTCGCAATTGCATGCGCATCAACTTCAGCTACGAAAGCCCCGAGCGTATCGAAGAGGCGGTCAAGCGCCTTGCGGGCGTCATCGAGGCACGACTCGAGCTTTACCGCGCCTTCATCGAAGCGGGCGCGTTGAAGGTCTGAAAGGAACGGTTATGAAAGTTGCGGTTCTCATGGGAGGCTCGTCGTTCGAACGCGAGTTCTCGTTGGCAAGCGGCAAGCGCGTATGCGAAGCTTTGGAAGAAGCAGGCCATAAGGTCGTGCCGCTTGACACCACGTCCTCCCTCGTACCTACGTTGCGTAGCGAGCGTCCCGATGTAGCCTTCATCGCTCTTCACGGTAAGCATGGCGAAGACGGAACCATCCAAAGCCTGCTGGAGTTCGTTGGCGTACCTTTCATCGGTTCACCTGCTTCCGTATGCCGCTCGACATGGAATAAGGACTCGCTTCACTCCACGATGGCATCGTATCGAGCCATTACCGGCGAGCCCCCGATCGCCTCATGGCCGCAAGGCGTATGCATTGCACGCGATGCGTTCAAAGATATGGGTGCGGCGACGGCTCTCGATTTGGTCGAAGAGCGCGTCCACGGCGGTTATCCCGTAGCGGTGAAACCAGCACACGGCGGAAGCGCGCTCGGCGTGCATCGCGTCGATTGCGTTGAAGATCTTGGCGAGGCGATTCTCGATGCGCTGTCGTTTGATGACCATGTCGTCATTGAGCAGTGGATCGAAGGCGTCGAGCTGGCAGTTTCCATTTTGGGAACAGGCTGGGATGCGTATGCGCTTCCCCCTGTCGAAATCGTTCCCCGCAACGGGCGCTACGACACGCAAGCGCGCCTTGAAGCCGATGCGGTCGACTACTATGCACCGTTGCGTCTTGAGTCTCTTTCGAACAACGAAGCCGAAGCCCAGGCCATCCGAGCAGAAATCGAGCGAGCCGCACTCGAGGTGTATCGTGCCTACGAGATGTGCGACCTCGGTCGTATCGACATGATTTGGGACGGTGCACAGGCACGCGTGCTCGAAACCGCGGTTTCTCCGGGTATGACGCCCCTCTCGCTCTTCCCGATGGCATGCGAGGCGGCAGGGCTCTCCCTTTCTGCCGTGCTCAACGAGCTTGTGAGCGCATAAGAAGACTCACCGAACCGACTAACCTGCAAACGAATGCAACTCGGCTTGCATTTGTTGTTTTACGAAGGAAATGCAATCGATTCACAATCGAGTGTCATATAATGGCGATGCATGAAAATATAAGAGAGGAAGGACTGTTATGGGTCGTTTTGCCGCATTGATTTTTGGTGCAATCGTTGGTGCAGGTGCTGCGCTTCTCTATTCCCCGAATACGGGTGAGCGCAATCGTGAGCTCGTTGCCGAGAAGCTCGGTGGTACGTTCGATCAGGTTCAGCAATTGATCAAGGATCCGGACGCTGCCGCGAAGGAAGCTTCCGAGTTTGTGCAGGAAGCTGCTGAGAAGGGCCAGGAGTTCGTGCAAGAGGCTGCCGAGAGCATGAAGCCCATCGTTTCGGGAAAGAACGACGAGCTGCGTGAGAAGATCGAGGCTGCACGCAAGCGCATTGCTGAGCAAATCGCGAAGAACGCCGAAAGCCTTGAAGAGAAGAAGGAAGAGATCGAGGAGGCAGTGGAAGATGCCCTCGATGCTGCCGGAGACGCAATCGAAGAGGCTGCGGACAAGGTTGAGGATCTTCTCGAGGAAGCACCTGCTGCTGAAGAAAAGCAGGATTAATCGATCGCATGTCGCTGGGACTGGTTTCAACACGTAAGCTCGTTGATAAGAAGGTCTTTGGCGGCAAAGATCACGCCAAGCATTTAGGTAAAGTCAAGGCGTTCATATTTCATCCGAACGAAAAGCGCTGCGTTGGGTTCGTGGTAAAACGGCCCGACGTGGCGCTGATGTTTCATCGGGATGATTTGTTCGTCGCGTTCGACAGCTTCACCATCGAAGACGACGGTGACGTCTTCGTGTCGCAGAATGCTGGAGCCACGGGCGATGCGGCATGCAAGCGTCTTGGCGTCGATTGGAATACCTGCTTAGTTTGGCGCGGTTTACCCGTGGTAACCGAAGCAGGCGAGACGATCGGCATCGTCGGCGATGTCGTATACGAAGGCAGGACAGGTGCCGTGCAGTCTTTGAAGGTCGACGCGAATGCCTCTGCGAATGCTTTGCTTGGGAAGCGCAACATCGATGCTGAGCTTATCAAGGGATTCCGTACAGGCATCGGCGCACCGTTGCTTTCGTCCGATATGGCCGAGTACAACGACGATGCAGCTGTCGTATGCGGGGGGATTCTCGTGGCAAACGAAGTAAAAGATATCGTGACAGAGGGTCTTGCGGACATGGCTGGTCGTAAAGCCGGCGAGCTTTCTGTGAAAGCTCGCATGAAGGCTGCGCAGGCAAAGCCTAAAGCAGAAGCGCTCGCGAACACGGCGAAAGATGTCGCGAGCCGCGGAGCGCAAACTGCAGGCAAAGCCATCAACAAAGGTGCGAAATTCGCTGGAGAGAGACTTGCTCAAACGAAATCGGCGATCGAGGCCTTCAAGGAAGAATATGATAAGGCGATGAGGGACGAAGCGTCTGACGATTCACAAGGCATCGCCGCACAGAGCGATACTCCGCAACCGCCGCAAACCGAGACGCAGTCTGTTGCGCCAAAGAAAAAAGTGCGTAAGGTCAAGAAGGTCAGGGTCGAAAAACGATGATTCCGCGCGAAGGCCCTCTTGATGAGGCGAGAGAACAGCTTTCCGAGATAAGCGAGCTTGGCGAGCAGGTCGTCATGCCCGTCGATAACGCTCCCGAAACAACAGGGACCGATGCCATTGAAGGCACCGGGACGGAAACCTCTCTTGCAAGGCTTCCCGAGATCGAGGAGCCGTCGAATCAATCCCAGCAGGATTCTTCTGGCAAGCACAGTGCGGGCTCCCAAACGAGAAAAACAGGCGAAGACGCACCGAAAAAGAGACTCGGAGCGCACGCTTCTTCCGATACAGACGAGGAGTCCAGCGAAAACGCTCCTGCAAAGAAATCCGAGGGTGAGATCAAGCTGGGGGGTCATACGGTCAACTACGGTATGATCTTTAAATTCGTCGGACTGCTTGTGTTCTTCGGCCTTATGGCCCTGATTATGTATCTGATTTGGCCGACGATCTCTGGCATCTTCGAAGAAGGTGGCGCAGAACGGCTTGTTGAGGACATCAGAAACGCAGGACCGCTCGGTGTTTTGATGTTGCTTGGTCTGCAGTTCCTGCAAATCGTCGTGGCCTTCATCCCAGGCGAGGTCGTGCAAGTTGCTGCAGGTATGATGTACGGACCATGGCTTGGTGCGCTGGTCATCATTGTCGGCTGCGTTATTTCCAGCGCATTCATCTATTGGTTGGTTCACAAGCTGGGTGCTCCGTTCGTACAGGCGATGGTTCCAGAGCGATTCCTTGATAGGATCAACGATTTCGAATCGAGCGGGAAGCTCAATGTGGTCGTTTTCATTCTGTTTCTGATTCCCGGTCTCCCGAAGGACACATTCACCTATATCGTTCCTCTTACGCGCATGAGGATGGGGACCTTCCTGATTCTCTCGAACATCGCGCGTATTCCCGGGGTTCTGCTTTCGACCTATGCCGCCAACGGCATCATGGAAGGCGATATCCTTACCAGCGTGCTTCTGTTCCTGGTAGCTGCGGTTCTTGCCTGCATCGGTCTTTTTGCGGGCAGGAAGTATATGGACTACAAGATGGAGAAGGAAGACCCCGAAGCCTGGCAAGAGGTCAAGGCACAGCGGGAGGCGAAGAAGGCTAAACGCCAAGCAAAGAGGGCGAAGGCCAAGGCGAAAAGGGCGAAGAAAAAAGCCACGAAGCAAGCTCACGCATATGAGGAGTACAAGCAGGCGCAGGCTCGTATCAAGCAGTATGAGGCTGCTCGAGCGAGGGCTTATGCTCAAGGGCAAGCGCAGCAGGGTTCGAGCGAGCAACCGCAAGGGCAAGCACAATCGCAGCCTCGCGAACGATAGCATTTCTCATTCATCCAATTCCAAAAGAATTCTGTTGTGCGTTCTCGCACATGAGACGTACTGTTTTTGCTACTATGGAACCATCAAATGATTCAAGTTGTTCCGCTAAGGAGGACAGTATGCCAAAGATTACTCGCGAACAAGTCAAAGTACCTGTCGATGTCATGCCCGAGGCACGTGAAACGTACATCGACAACTATATGAAAGCCACGCAAGGCACTGGTCGCTTGATGCTCTTTGCATGCGATCAGAAAATCGAGCACTTGAACAAGGACTTCTATGGCGCAGGTATCGATATCGCCGACCTTGAGCCTGAGCACCTGTTCCAAATCGGTAGCAAGGGCGTCATCGGCGTTCTCGCCGGCCAGCGTGGTTTGATCGCCCAATATGCGGCCGATTATCCCGACATCAACTATCTGGTGAAGATGAACTCGAAGACGAACCTTGTCAAAGGCTCGCAAGATGATCCGTATTCTCCGCAGCTCTACGATATCGAGGCTGTGCTTGCCATGCGCGAGGCGGGCGTGAACATCGTCGGTCTGGGCTACACCATCTACCTGGGCAGCGAATATGAGGCTACCATGATGGCCGAAGCAGGTGAGCTCATCGCTGACGCGCATGCCAATGGTCTGTTCGTAGTTCTGTGGATCTATCCGCGTGGTAAGGCCGTTCCGATGGAGAAGGATCCTGACCTGATCGCGGGTGCCGCAGGTGTTGCTCTGTGCTTGGGTGCCGACTTCGTGAAGGTCAATCCTCCGAAACCCGATGTCGATGACAAGCGTACGCCAGCAGAGGCGCTCAAGGTGTGCTCTACGGCCGCTGGACGTACCGGCTTGGTATGCGCAGGCGGTTCCACGGTCGATGCTAAGACCTTCCTCTCTCAGCTGTATGACCAGATTCATATCGGTGGTGCATGTGGCAACGCAACGGGTCGCAATATCCACCAGCGTTCGCTTGATGAGGCGGTCCGCCTGACCAAGGCCATCAGCTCGATTACGTTGGCTGATTATTCGGTCGAGGATGCGCTCGCGGTCTTCAATGGCGAGAAGGATTTCGCTCTGTAACACCTTGCTGAACAAGCAAGTAAAACGTAAACGTTCGACGATAGTAGTCCAACGACGAGTAGGAGGACATCATGGATGAGGTTTTGGCTTTTCTGAAAGAGAATCCGGTGTATTTCGTTGCAACGGTTAACGGCGACCAGCCTGAGATTCGTCCGTTCGCCACTATCTGCAAGTACAATGACAAGCTCTACATTCAGACCGGCATGGTGAAGAACGTGTACAAGCAGCTTGAGGCCAACCCGAAGATCGCGATTTGCGGATGGGACAACAACGGCACGTGGCTGCGCATCAACGCTACGGCCGTTCCCGAGTTCAGCATCGAGGCGGCGAAGGCGATGCTCGACGAGTATCCGTCTCTGCAGAAGGGCTATGCTCCAGGCGATGGCAACTGCGTGGTTCTCGAGCTCAAGGATGCAACGGCTCGCTTCATTAAGTTCGGTGAGGACGATCGCGTGGTGACGTTCTAGGTTTCGCTGCGTTATCATCCAACGGTTTATGCAAGCGCCTCGGGGACTCTCGAGGCGCTTTCTTCTCGGCTATAATCGTTTTCGGGCTTTCGACGCAGTTGCTTATGACGGAAGGATGCACACGATGGCTGGCGATTACAGGTTCGCAACGCCCGAAGATATGGCGCTGGTGTTGCGTTTCATCCGCGATCTTGCAAAATACGAGCATATGGAAGACGAGGTTGTCGCGACCGAAGATTTGCTACGCGAATGGATTTTCGAACGCCAAAAAGCCGAGGTGCTCTTCGTTATGGAAGGTGGTATCGAAGTTGGTTTCGCACTGTTCTTCCATAACTTCTCGACCTTCCTGGGGCGTGCAGGCATATTCCTTGAGGACTTGTTCGTCCTGCCCGAATATCGCGGCAAAGGCTACGGAAAAGGTTTGCTCATCCAGTTGGCACGTATTGCGCGCGAGCGGGAATGCGGGCGTTTGGAATGGAATTGTCTTGACTGGAATCAACCGAGCATCGACTTCTATCTATCGCTCGGTGCGCAGCAAATGGATATCTGGACTACGTATCGCCTCACAGGCGAAACGCTTGAGCGTCTTGCCGCAGAAGGGGACTAGCTCACTTCGAAAGGGAAACAAAAAAAACCCGCACGAAGCGGGTTGTTCATGAAGTGGTGCCCGGAGTGGGATTCGAACCCACACACCTTTCGATATCGGTTTTTGAGACCGACGCGTCTGCCATTCCGCCACCCGGGCACATCGTAAGGCAACAAAGGATTATAACCGATACCAACGTGATGGTCGAGTGAAAAAACTGCGTTTTGCTTGACAAGCAGAAGGCGCGAACTACAATGCTTTTTAGCACTCTGAGGGTAAGACTGCTAAAAGACTGGAGATGAACCATAATGAGAAAATTCAAAACCGAAAGCAAGAAGCTCCTCGATCTGATGATCAACTCCATTTACACCAATAAGGAGATCTTTCTGCGTGAGCTGATTTCGAACGCATCCGATGCTATCGATAAGCTTTATTTCAAAAGCCTGACCGACCGTTCCGTCGAAATCGCTAAAGACGATTTGGACATCCGAATTTCCTTCGACAAGAACGCCCGCGTCATCACCGTGTCCGACAACGGCATCGGCATGACCAAAGACGAACTCGACAAGAATCTTGGCACCATCGCGCATTCCGACAGCCAGACGTTCAAGGACGAAAACGCGGAAAACCAAGGCAACGACATCGACATCATCGGCCAGTTCGGCGTCGGCTTCTATTCCGCTTTCATGGTGGCAAGCCATGTAAGCGTTGTTTCGCGTGCATATGGCAGCGAAGAGGCGTGGGAGTGGGAGAGCGACGGCATCGAGGGCTACACGCTCGAGCCGGCCATGCGCATAAGCCACGGTACCGACGTGACGCTCGTTCTCAAGCCAAACGATGACGATGAAGATTACGATCGCTTTGCGGATGAATACGAACTCGAAGGCCTGATCAGGCGTTACAGCAACTATGTGCGTTATCCGATCAAGATGAACATCACGCATTCGCGCGAGTTGCCGAAGCCTGCCTATGCGGGCGATGACTACAAGCCGCAGTACGAGCAATACACCGAGCTTGAGACAATCAACTCTATGATTCCGATTTGGAAGCGCAACAAGAACGATGTGACCGAAGAGGAGTACAACGAGTTCTACAAGAGTGATTTCCGTGACTTCTTCGATCCGCAACGTGTTATCACGCTGCATGCAGAAGGACAGCTGACTTATGACGCACTGCTGTTCATTCCGAGCCATCGTCCATATGACTTGTATAGCAAGCAGTACCAGAAGGGCCTCGCGCTCTATAGCTCCAACGTACTCATCATGGAGAAGTGCGAGGAGCTTCTGCCCGACTATTACAATTTCGTGCATGGTGTCGTCGATAGCCAGGATCTGTCGCTCAACATTTCGCGTGAAACGCTGCAACACAACGGACAGCTGCATGCTATCGCTCGTCGTGTCGAGAAGAAGATCCGTGCCGAGCTCGTCGACATGCGCGACAACGCACGCGAGGAATACGAGAAGTTCTTCGAGAACTTCGGGCGCGGCCTGAAGTACGGCGTGTACTCTTCGTACGGTCAAGACAAGGAAAAGCTCGCCGACCTGCTTTTGTTCTATTCCGCACGTGAGAAGAAAATGGTCACGCTCGACGAATACCTCGCAGGTGCGCCCGAGGAGCAAACCGCCATCTACTATGCAGCAGGAGAGCAGGCCGATCGCCTTGCCAAGCTTCCCGTGGTAAACGGCGTGCTGGCACGAGGCTTCGACGTACTGTTGTGCACCGAGGATGTGGACAACTTCGCACTCGATATGCTGATGGATTATCAGGGTAAACCACTCAAGAACGTATCGAGCAGCGATTTGGGTCTCGATTCCGAGGATGAGAAGGAAGCCGCTAAGGCGATTGCTGACGAGAATAAGGCGCTCATCGATGCCATGAGGGAAGCGCTCGGCGAGAAGGTCACGCAGGTCGTCGTATCCACGAGAATCGCGGATGCTGCCGCATGCATCACAACCGAGGGCCCGCTTTCTCTCGAGATGGAGCGCATCCTTTCGAGCGCACCGTCGAAGAACGAGGAGTACAAAACCCAACGCGTTCTGGAACTCAACCCTGCACATCCGGTTTTCGAGGTTCTAAGGGACGCGCAAGCTACGGGCGATTCCGAAAAGATCGCATCATATGCCGATTTGTTGTATAACCAGGCGCTACTGATGGAAGGCATGCCGGTAGATGACCCCATCGCCTTCGCGCAGGAGATTGCTAAGCTCATGGTATAGCAGCTGCATCGCAAAACGCCTCTAATCGCAACGATAACGGCCTGCTTCGACAGGCCGTTATGTTTTGCAATGCACCTCGGGTATACTCCGTACATGAACGTAATGCGCGATCAGAAGGAGAAGCCGATGCGCGTACGCAAGAACGCATTGCTCTTGTTCAGCAAAGTCCCTGAACCGGGTCTTGTGAAAACGCGTCTGAGTCGCTTGAAGGACGGCATTTTCGAACCCGAGGTCGCATCTGCGCTTTATCACTGCATGTTCTTCGACGTGGTCGAAATCTGTTGCGCAGCTCTTGCAAAGCTCGAGGCGCAATCGCAGGCTGCCATCGCGGAAGCAGTGGACGGTGAAGCCGTTCTCGATACGTACGAACTCATCATTTCCACAACGCCGTCTAAGAACGTGGAGGTTATGCGCAAGCTGTTCGCGGATTCGGGCACGTGGCCGCGCGAGCTCATCTTCATCGCTGATACGGGTGAGAGTTTCGACGAGCATTACAATGACTCGTTTAATCAGGCATGGGAACGCGGTGCCGAATGCATCCTATCGATGGGTGCGGACATGCCGGCGCTCACCGAGATGGACGTGATCAATGGTTTCAATGTGGTGCACGAATTGGACGAGCTGCCGCAGGGCGGTATTGTGGTTTCGCCCGACCAGGCGATGGGCGTGTCCATCGTGGGCTGGCCACGCAAAACGAGTTTCGACCACACGGGCGTGTACTACAATCCCACGGGCTTGACAGTGTTGCCTGCGTATATCCAGAAGGCGCGCGAACGCGATCTTCCCGTGCGGTACATTCCAGCGGTTCCCGATGTCGATACGATGGGCGATCTTTTGCATAATGTGACGCTCGTAGAAGCACTCAACTATTGCGCCCCATACGACCACAATACGCCGCCATGGCGCACGGCTGATGCGCTCAAACAGATAGGCTGGAATCGTATCGTGGTGCCTCCGAACGATTTGCGCGATCCGCGCGAGCATATCGATGTGGAAGAGGCCCAGGAGTAGGCTTTTGAGCATCGCTGGCGGACAAACGCAATCGAAATCGGGCGGTAGCGGCAGAATCTTCTACGGCTATTGGATCGTTGCGGCACTCGTCATCATCAACTTCATCCCGGTAACGTTCTTCATGAGCTGCAATGCAACGTTCATGCCGGCGGTTGCGGATGCGCTCGAAGAATCGCCCGGCGTCATCGGCTACGTCCTCTCAGTGTTCTCCCTGGGGAATACGCTTTTGTTTCCCATTTTCGGCAGGCTCTTTGCGAAGTACGACTCACGAATCCTGTGCACCATAGGCATCGTTGTTCTGGCTCTTGCGTTTGTGTGCCAATCTCTTGTTACCGAGGCATGGCAGTTCATCGCATGCGGCGTTCTTCTTGCCATCGGTATCGTGCCTCTTTTCTTCATGGCACCAGCGACGCTCATCAATCGCTGGTTCACCAAGCGAGCGGGTTTCTTCATCGGCGTCGTGTTGGCTTCGACAGGTGTTGGCGGGGTGCTCTGGAACATGGTAAGCGAAGCGCTCATTATCGATATCGGGTTCCGTATGACCTACCGATTATTCGCAATCGTCACGCTGGTCGTCGGGCTGCCGCTCACGTTGTTCGTGCTGCGCGATTCTCCAGCCGATAAAGGGCTTGTTCCTTACGGAAGCGAGGAGATGAGCGCCAAAGGGCAAAACGGGCTTCCTAGTGAGTCTGAAGCGGTTCGGATGGCTGCAACTCAAAACAAAGACGGCATGTCGGCACACGATGCTTATCGCACATCCACATTCAAGCTCCTGCTCGGATATGCGTTCTTTTTGAATCTTGGCATGTTCGTGTGCGCAATGACGCCATCGTACGTACGCACGCTCGATTTCGCAGCCGCATTGCCTTTGCTGGGTGCGACATGCGTATCGTGCATCATGGGTGCGCAGACCGTCGCGAAAGTGCTCTGGGGCGCTATTGCGGACAAGCGTCCGATCGTGGCCGTCGTTGCCGGCATCTTGATGGGAATTGCGGGCGTTTTGTGCCTCGCGTTCTTTAACGATGCACCATGGAAGCTGTATGGTGGCACCATCATCTTCGGTTTCTTCTATGCGCTTTCAACCGTAACAGCACCCATTCTCACGAGGTATTATTTCGGCATGCGCGACTACAGCATCATCTTCTCGAAGATCTCGATGGCTTGTACGATGGGCACATTCAGCGGCAGTCTCATCTGGGGCACGACCATCAACATGACCGGGAGCTTCAAACCGATGCTCTTCGGCGTAGTCTGCATGCTTACCATCGCACTCGTCTGTATTCTTCTCGTCAACCGTTCTGCCAAGGGAAAATCGTTCAAGAAAAATGACTGAGCGCAAAAAGCGCAGGTTCCCTCTACGTGAAAAATCAGATCATTTTCAAGAAGGCGAAGATGTGCTTCGCTCTGTGTTTTTGTAAAACGTTTCATAACACGTGTAAAACGTCAAATGACGCGAAAACTACGCAAAAAGGAGCCTCGATAACCCACAAAACGAGCAATTTTATGCAAAAATCGCGTGATATGATGCTCGTATCCAACCAAATGTCGGTCGTTCTTGCCGTACATTTAGCGACAAATCCGCAGGTCGGTTCATAAAAAGTACTTCAAACGTAAGAATATGCAAAACTTGTACACTTTTATACAACGAGAAATGCTAGAATATTGTATGTTGTATAAGCGCAGATTCTGTGTTGGCCTTGTGTACACGGCTTTTCAACGCAGAAGGCACGTCGGTTCTTTTGCGTGAAAAACCTCGAGAGAGGCGCCATGGAATCGCGTAACCAAAACAAAGGGGGTGGTTGCAGACACAGCGCTTTATCTCATTTCTCAAGAGCGTACCTTTAGGAAGACATGCTTTATTTGGTTTGATGTCCTCCGTTAGGGGCGCTCAACACACGAAACAGTGTGTAGTCTCTGTAAGCATTAAAGGAAGGAAAGAATATGTCTTTTTGGACTTTCGGACTCGGTGAGAAAGGCCGCAAGTTACTGCCCTGGTCTGGT
>JAUNJT010000110.1:2757-4069 GCA_030533105.1 Eggerthellaceae bacterium | reverse complement strand
GGCATGATGTATCGACCCGTGCGCGAGCGCAGCGCGAAAAACGTGGTGGAATCGGTGAAGCGCGGCTTGGCGGAGACAGGCTACGACGAGGTGAGCCTCACCTCGCTTTCGACGACCGACCATTCGTGCATCAAAGGGATACTTACCGAGCTGAACGAGGCATACGAGGGCAAGGGCGTTCGCATCTCGATTCCCTCCCAAAGGCTCGATTCATTCGGCGTGGATATGGCGCATCTGGTCGCCGGTCAGAAGAAGGGCGGGCTTACGTTCGCGCCGGAAGCGGGGACGCAACGATTGCGCGACGTCATCAACAAGAACGTCACCGAAGATGACCTGTTCAATGCTGTCGAGGCGGCTATCGCTGCTGGGTGGCGCCGCTGCAAGCTGTATTTCATGATCGGCCTTCCTACCGAAACCGACGATGACATCAAGGGCATCGCACGCCTATCCCAGCAGGTGCTCGACCGCGCTCGCGCCGTCTGCCCTCCAGACCAGAAGGGCAGCTTGAAGCTGACCGTGTCGTGCGCGCTCTTCGTCCCGAAAGCGCAAACGCCTTTCCAGTGGGAAGGCCAGATCAGCCCCGAAGAGGCACGCCGTCGCGTCGATCTGCTGCGCCGTTCCGTCAAATACCGCGCCATCGATGTGAATTGGCACGATCCGGCAACGAGTAGAATCGAGGCCGTCATGAGCCGCGGCGGACGTGAATGCGGATTGTGGGTCGAGGCCGCCTGGAAACGGGGCGCGCGCTTCGATGCGTGGACCGAGCTTTTCAACAGGCAGGCATGGGACAAAGCGGAAGAAGAGGTCGGCATCGATCCCGAAAGGATCGCGCGCACCACGTATCCGACCGATACGGTCATGCCGTGGTCCCATATTTCCACGGGCGTTTCGACGAAGTTCCTCAAAAAGGAACGTGACCGCGCATACGCCGAGGTCACGACGCCGGATTGCACGTTCGATGCGTGCTCGGCCTGCGGTGCGTGCGCATCCTTGCGCGCATCCAACATGTTGGCGGGTGAGCGCAATGGATGAGCGTCGCTTCAAGCTTCGGGTGACCTTCGGAAAACAAGGCCGCCTGGCCATGCTCTCGCATCTGGAGTTGGCCCGTGCGCTCGAGCGCATCGTTAGGCGAGCGGGCCTGCCCTATGCGATCAGCCAAGGGTTCTCGCCGCATATGCGCATCGCATTCGGTGCCGCGCTTCCCGTCGGAGTGGGGGGCACCTCCGAGATCTTCGACGTGCAGTTGACCCGTTATGTCGCCCCCGCCCGTGCGCTCGAGGCTCTTCAGGCATCTACGGTCGATGATCTGCCG
>JAUNJT010000110.1:0-2747 GCA_030533105.1 Eggerthellaceae bacterium | reverse complement strand
TGCTCTCGTGCGCATACATCGAGAATTCCGCTCCCGCGGCTTCGGTTGCGTTCCCGAAAGGCGTCTACCGCGTCGAGCTCTCGCGTCCGATCAAGGATCTGGCGGTTCCCGAAACGATCACGGTCATCCGCAAGAAGAAGGAGAAGGTCCTATCCGTTGATGACTTCCTCGTTGGCGATGTCATCGTCGAGGGGGCAAGCGTCACCTTCGAGCTCGAGTCCCATAACACAGGGTCTTTGCGTGCGGATGTATTCATCCAAGCCTGCCTGGAAAAGACCCATTTGGACGGGGATGTACGTATCATCTCCATCACCCGCATCGCCCAGGAAGAATAGGGGAGCAGCCTTTTCTTTGTATGGTCAGGTGCATCTATGCACGCGACCGACTTCTAGGCTTTTTAAAGTCGAATTGCTTTACAATGTTTCCAGCTTGGAGAGTTCCGGCTTGTGTTCGTGCGCCCTGTCCTGGAAACGGGCTGCGAACACAATAAGCCGATGGTTTCGAAAGGACGGCGAAGGTTTTTCAATGGGTAAGCGCGAAGATATCAAGAAGGTCCTCATCATCGGCTCCGGTCCGATCATCATCGGACAAGCATGCGAGTTCGACTATTCGGGAACGCAGGCATGCAAGGCGCTGCGCAAGCTCGGATACGAGATCGTGCTCGTGAATTCGAATCCCGCGACCATCATGACCGATCCTGAAACGGCCGATGTGGTCTATATCGAGCCGCTCAATGTGGAGCGCCTCACCGAGATCATCAAGAAGGAGCGCCCCGATGCGCTGCTTCCGAATCTGGGCGGTCAGTCGGGTCTGAATCTTTCCAGCGCGCTTGCGGCAGCGGGCGTGCTCGATGAGTACGGTGTCGAGGTCATCGGAACGCCGATCGACGCGATCGAGCGCGGCGAAGACCGCGATGTGTTCAAGCAGACGATGGCCGAGCTCGGCATCGAGATGGCGAAAAGCAAGGTCGCCCATACCGTCGAAGAGGCGGTCGCCATCGCCGATGAGCTGGGGTATCCCTGCGTGCTCCGTCCCGCTTACACGATGGGCGGCACAGGCGGCGGCTTGGTGTACAACATCGAGGAGCTGCGCACCGTCGTGGCGCGCGGCCTGCAGGCATCGCCTGTGACCGAGGTGCTCGTCGAGGAGAGCGTGCTCGGATGGGAAGAGCTCGAATTCGAGGTCGTCCGCGATGCAAAGGGCCAGATGATCACCGTCTGCACCATCGAGAACATCGATCCGATGGGCGTGCACACGGGTGACTCCTTCTGCGCCGCACCGATGCAAACCATCGACCAAGCGGTCATCGATCGCTTGCAGGAGAAGTCGTATCGCATCGTCGATGCCGTCAAGGTCATCGGCGGCACCAACGTCCAGTGGGCGCATGATCCCGTTACCGACCGTGACATCATCATCGAGATCAATCCGCGTACGTCACGTTCCTCCGCGCTCGCTTCGAAGGCGACCGGTTTCCCGATCGCGCTCGTGTCCGCCATGCTCGCCGGCGGCCTTACGCTCGATGAGATTCCATGCGGCAAATACGGCTCGCTCGATAAGTACTATCCCGACGGCGACTACGTCGTCATCAAGTTCGCACGCTGGGCCTTTGAGAAATTCAAGGGCGTCGAGGACAAGCTCGGCACGCAGATGCGCGCCGTGGGCGAGGTCATGAGCATCGGTAAGACCTACAAGGAGGCGTTCCAGAAGGCGATCCGCTCGCTTGAGCAGGGAAGATACGGCCTCGGCTTCGCGAAGGATTTCAATGGCAAGTCCAAGGACGAGCTCCTCTCCATGCTCATCTATCCGACGAGCGAGCGTCAGTTCATCATGTACGAGGCCCTGCGCGCCGGCGCGACCGTCGACGAGCTGTTCGAGCTTACGAAGATCAAGAAGTACTTCATCCAGCAGATGGCCGAGCTCGTCGAAGAAGAGGAGGGCATCATCGCGTATGCGAAGGCCCATCCAACGCAGCTTCTGCCCGACGAGACCCTTGCACAGGTCAAGAAGGACGGCTTCGCCGATCGCTATCTCGCCCAGCTCATGAAGATCCCCGAGCAGCGCATCCGCGAGCAGCGAAAGAATGCATGCATCACGCAGGCGTGGGAGGGCGTGCACGTTTCCGGCACGCAGGATAGCGCGTATTACTATTCCACGTACAACGCCGAGGACTTAAGCGTCGCGAGCACCAATAACAAGATCATGATCTTAGGCGGCGGTCCCAACCGCATCGGTCAGGGCATCGAGTTCGACTACTGCTGCGTGCATGCGGCCAAGTCCTTGAAGAAGCTCGGCTTCGAGACGATCATCGTCAACTGCAATCCCGAGACGGTTTCGACGGACTACGACACGTCCGACAAGCTGTATTTCGAGCCTTTGACGGCCGAGGATGTCCTTTCCATCTACGAGAAGGAGAAGCCGCTCGGCATCATCGCCCAGTTCGGCGGCCAGACCCCTCTGAACCTGGCAAGCGAGCTTAAGGCCAACGGCGTGAACATCCTGGGCACGAGCCCCGAGATCATCGACCTCGCCGAGGACCGCGACCGTTTCCGCGAGGTCATGGATCGCCTCGGCATCCCGATGCCCGAGGCCGGCATGGCTGTCACGATCGACGATGCGCTCGATATCGCGCACACGATCGGCTACCCGGTCATGGTGCGTCCTTCCTACGTGCTCGGCGGCCGTGGCATGGAGGTCGTCTATGATGACGAGAACCTGAAAAGCTACATGGCTGCCGCCGTCGGCGTAAC
>JAUNJT010000109.1 GCA_030533105.1 Eggerthellaceae bacterium | reverse complement strand
AGCGAAGCTTTCATCCGCGGGTTTTGCTTTGCGAATAGCCTCTTCGAGCGTGGGAGTATCTGTGATCTCACCGCTTATGATGCCACGTAAAAGCGTTACGAAGAACACGCACGACTCGGTGGAAATGCGATGCGCGTGAGTGATGGCAGACACGGCCCTCACGTCATCGCCGCTCGCGTCGCAATACGCGAGCGGTGCGATGCGCATAAGCGAACCGTTTCCGTTATCACGATCACCCGATCGGCCGCACCCTTCATCGAGAGCGGTTGCAGTCGTATTGCCTATATCGAAACACGAGCCATCCGCTGTATACGCCCCATTACGCCACCAGCGCCTGAAGCGTTCGCGCATGTCATCCACATCGATGCGCCCGGCAAGCTCGCGGATGCTATCGCACGTGGCGAGCATCATCGACGTGTCATCCGAGAACGTCCCTGCGGGAAGGCCATATGTTCCATGTCCCACCATATCGGTGCACACAAACGAATCACGTACCTTGAATTCGAACGGCACGCCGAGCGCATCGCCTATCGCTGCGCCATAAACCGCATCTCTAAGAGAAGCCACTGTTAAAGCTCCTTATTCCTCTAGCCGAGCAGGCTGCCGAGGACGTCGCCGATGTCTTTGCCGACTTCGCCGGCCTTATACGCCTTGTGCGTCTTGCCTTCCTCGTCACCCATCACAGAATCGCGCGTGTCGAACACGTCCTCGGTCAGCTCGCTTACGGCCGCAACCACATCGAGCCCCAGAATCGCGGCGATATTGTGCACGACCGACACGCCGTCTTCGGCCTCCATCTCCACACCCGTGAACGCGTCCTTCACGGTATCGCCGAGATCGTGCACGCGATCGGCGTTGGAAATGGCGGAAAGCATCGTGGAAACACCTGGGATGCCGAACAGATCGGTGATGATGCCGATGCTCTCGAGCGAATCGGCATCCTGCATCAGATCCTTGTACAAAGGCACCACCAGCTGCGACATCTTCACGTATTTGTTCTTGTCGGCACCCGTATAGGCGAACAGCACGCCGGCGTCCTTTTCGGAAGCAAGGCGAGAGGAGAGCGCATCATCTTGATCGAAGATGATTGCTTCGCACCTGATGTCCTTGTGCTCCGCCTGAAGCTCTGCAAACGTTTCCATCATCTGTGAGAACTCCGCTTCGCCTGCACAGTCCAAAAGCACGGCATCCGGGTCTTCCGCTTCGATCTGCCCGGAAAGCGAAATGGGCGTTTCTGAATCGAACAGCACCAGTGATAGATTCGGACGCGACCTGACAAGCTGCAGGAATTCCTCGTTCGACTCCGCTGATCGAAGCTTCGCAAGGATCTTCTTCTCGGTAAGTTTGATAAGTTCGAACCCACTCGCCACCTCGGCAGCCGCAACTGCAGCCGCTGCAGCGCTTGGGGCGGCAACGGCACCCGCCGCTCCTGCGGCACTGCTAGCCGTAGCACTCGCCGTGCCTAAAGCCGCAGCACCTGATGCCGCCGCCTTGCCGACAAGGTATTTCCTTGCGCCGAAAGCGATGATTCCAAGGAGGATAACGACACCGCCGATGATGACGCCTATAGGAAGACCCGTTTTCGGGATGGTGCGTTCCTCACGGGCCCCGCAGCGCTGGCATATGCGATACTCCAAGCCTTCCTCGGTATCCGTTGCCTTTTTCGCAACCGTCCATTCATTCGGCCAACTATGTCCCAGCGCCGCTAGCTCGACCTTCTTCTCATCACCGCAGCGCGAGCACTTGTCAATCTCGGCACCTGGCTCGGTGCACGTCGGCTCGGTCACCTCACGAACATATTCGTGTCCAAGTGCCGGAACGGATTCGGTATAGGAATCGCCGCAACGGACGCAGGTATAGGTGTATGCACCGTCTTCGGTGCATGTGGCGCCCGTGCCCGAACGGTGATAATCGTGCCCGACCGCATGCGAATGCTCGGAATACGTATCACCGCAGCGGGAGCAAGTATATGTGATCTCGCCATCGGCTGTGCACGTTGCCGTGCTTGCACTCGCACTATAAGCGTGGCCCAATGCGGGAACAGATTCGAGACCGGAAAGAAGATTTCCGCATACGGGGCAAACGAGCACACCTACGCCACCTTCGGTACACGTCGGCTCATAGACTCTCGAACCGGCCACGTTGAAGGACATGTATGGCTCGACATCGTTGTCGCATCTCGAGCAATGCATGGTCTCCGCAAGAGCTTGACCTGCGAAAACAGGTGAAAGCACGCATATGAACGCAAAGGAGAACAACAGCGCGAATACACGCAGCGGTGATATGGCCTGCAACCGCATAACAGCTCCCCTCGATGGTTGGTCACGTCATGTGCATCTTAGCATGTTATAGGACTGCCAAGACATACGCCACATATAGATGGATGATCGCGATGATGAGATAGGTCTGCACGATCGTCTTCCACTGCCACACGAGCAAACCCGCGAACTCACGCAAAAACGCATTCGGCCAGAAATAGTAGCGCGTCTTGCTACCCATGCCCTCGACGGCCATGCCCGCCTTGTGGGCGCACACATAGCCGCGGAACACGTGGTAGTTCGTCGTCGAGAAGCCCACGCGCTTTTCGTTCGCATCGCACTGCGCATGCGCTTCAATGGCCTCGCGCGAGAACGCCATGTTCTCGTTCGTGGTGTTCGAGCGCCCTTCCAACACGATGCGCTTTTGCGGAATGCCCTTGCCTTGCAGATAGTTGCTCATGCTTTGCGCTTCGCTCATGGGTTCGTCAGGACCCTGTCCGCCACTGCACACGAAAACAACTGGCTCATCCCCTGATTCGATACGCTGAGCATCGAAGGAAACAGCGCGATCGATGCGTTGTGCAAGCAACGGAAACGGCGTCCCATCGGAGCGGATGCCGCAACCGAGGATCACAAGATAGTCCACGCCATGCTTTGGCTCATGATGCGATGCGAGATACGCGCACAGCATCGTGGCGACCAGCAAGCACTCACCGAAGGCTATGGCCACGATGAGCAGCGAGTTGATGTACTCCATCACGCGCAACGGGGCGTCTAAACCGTACCAAGAGCTGCCGAAAACGAACAGAAGCACGTTCGCGATTGCCCAGACAACGCCGAAGGCGATGCCCAACAGATTGGCTGGTCGGAAACCTTCGTGACGGATGAGGGAGATATTGCTTACAAGCAAAAACACCGCGATGAGGGCCATCGGGATAAACGAGACTAAAACGAAGTACTCAGCCGTGAATGAAACCGTTTGGAGGAAGCTCCTGAATGTTGGCTCGCCACCCAAAAACAAGATGCCCACGAAAAGCCCAAGCTGGAAAAGGCAGAACAGAAGACCTCCGGCGCATGCGACCATTTCGTAACCGTACCAGCAGCGCCGATGCAACCTGCGCAGTGCAGTAGCGAACAAAATGACCGCCGCCGCGAGGAAGATGCATAGGCTTATATTGATGGACTCCCAACCTGTGAAGTTGATGCCACCTTCGATGATGGAGCCGTCACGCACCTCCAAAGGCCAGATCTCGCGCGTTTGATCGGATACGAACATCGCAACCGTCGTGCCATCCGCCACTGCCCTAAAGACGATGCGAACATAGCCCAAACCCGTGCGGTCGATGGTTTCGACCTCGACCACACCAGGAGTGGTGAGTTCTAGCGTGTTTGCCTGGAATTCCTCTTCATCGTATTGGATCCAACCAATCGCCGTGTAGGTATCGGAAACGGATTTGATGTAGATGCCGCACGAAAGAGCGAGCACCACGACCAAGGGAACCAGCAAAAGGAAGCGGCGCCAGATGCGCTTCAACTGTTTCGGGTGATTGTCCGTTTGCACATCAGCCATCGTGCTTTCCCCGCCATCATGCGAAAATGCGATATCCCGCTAAAACCATCCATTACATGATACCCGTCTTTGCCAGGCACGCGACAGTCAAGCTTGCATCATGCTGATACAATGACCTCGAAAAACTATACGCCTATACGTAAGGCGTAATACCTAGCCAACGCATGCCCCACTCGGGGCATTCGAAAGGAACGCAATGGATTTCGCAAATATGGACTTCGCCAATTTCGTCGTCGCGTTTTTGAGCCTCG
>JAUNJT010000108.1 GCA_030533105.1 Eggerthellaceae bacterium | reverse complement strand
GAGGGCCGTGTCTGCCATCACGCACGCGCATCGCATTTCCACCGAATCGTGCGTGTGTTTCGTAACGCTTTTACGTGGCATCATAAGCGGCGAGATCATAGATATTCCCACGCTCGGAGAGGCTATTTGCAAAGCAAAACCCATAAATGATAGTTTCGCGTTCCTCGAAACCGTGATTTCATGGCCGCGGGAGGAAGTATGTTCGGGCGGATTCGTGCTGGATACGCTCGGAGCGGCGTTGTGGTGCTTTGCCAACACCGACACGTATGCCGACTGCGTATTGGCAGCAGTGAATCTCGGTCGCGATACCGATACGACTGCATGTGTGGCCGGCGCGCTCGCCGGTGCTTTCTACGGCATCGATGCTATTCCCGCACGATGGATGGATGAGTTGCGCGGAAAAGATGTTATCGAGGCATGCTTGTTCTAAACGCGCTTCTCGAGCGGATAGATGCCGTTCCTTGCAGAATCCTCAACGATTTTGGAAACCGCTTCCACGGGTTCCTTGCAGCCGTTCTTGAGCCAGAATTTGTACAGCGAGAGTGCGCCGGCAAGCGCATAGCGGAAACGTGCAAGCGTAAGCACATCTGCCATCCGTTTTTCGTCCACTTCTTTTGCGATTCCCGAATTGACGACGGCAGAACCGAGCATGTCCGCGATGATGTCGATCATCTCATCAGTTGAGAGATTGTCGGCGAGGTGCGTCCACATCTCGATGTTCTCTTCGAACAGTGCATTCGCTTCTAAAAGCATCGGGTGAAGGCGTTCTTCGACGGGAAGATGGGAATTCCTTCTGTAGGCCTTGAGTACGCGCTCCAGATGTTGCTGGATGAAGCTGTTGACGAGGGCGTTGATGGATGGGTAATGCAAGTAGAAGGTCTTGCGGTCGATGTTCGCCTTGCGTGCAAGTGCGGAGATGCTGATCGTGTCGATGCTCTGTTCAGCGATGAGCTCACAGAATGCATCCATAATCGCCTTGCGGGTACGTATTACGCGGCGGTCTATTCTGCTCATAGGGGTTTCTCGATTCTTTCGACAATGTACACACGTACTATAATCCACGCATGTGGAAGAATCAACATTTGTAGAAGAATGGTCGTATAACGTAATGAGAAAGTAGTTTCCTGAGCTGGAATCGTCCTGTATGAAGAGGATGAGTTTCAAAGGCAGGAGGTGTTGATCAGCTTCGTCTGATCGGAAGCCAGATGTTATGGATGATTTGGTTGTCCGCCAGGGTTTCGGGCATGCAGGGATCATCGGGCTCATGCTTGCAATCGACGTCAAGCGTCAGAAGATGCTGTTCGTTGTCGAGCAAGACGCGGGCGAGGGGACGATAGCGCCTGATTTCGGCGATCCTGCGATCTTCCACGTTGAGTTGACGTGCCATCAGCGAGGCATTCGAGCTCCCTATGGGATACAAGATAACGGTTCCGACATTGCCGAGGATGGCATCGAGGAGCTTATTGCTTTCGCAACCTGCGTGGGCATCGAACGTGCTCACTTGTGCGAGGTTCTGAAATGCAAGCGTGAATCCGACGCGATACTTGCGCGATTCTGCGAGGAACGATGCGAATTCGAGGCTTGCCTGCTCGCCGAACTCATCGACGTAGACGAAGAAGGGATCGAGATCGCGCATCCTTTGCTTCGGTGCGGAGCAGATGCCGAAGTAACCGCCATCATCCGATGTTCCTCGCGCAAGGATGGCGTCCTTAAGTTGCATGAGCAGCCATGTACGCAGAATCGTTGCGGCATCGTGTCCGACGCGGTGCTCGGGGATGATCGCCACGAGGATCTTGCCCTCATCGACGATTCGCTGGATGTCGATGGTCTTCTTGCCAGGACCGAAGATGTTCTTCAGCACGCGGTCGGACAAGAACGGATCGAGTTTGCTTAAGAACCATTGCAGCTTGTCGTCCGCTTCGACCGAGCGTCGTGAGCCCGCTTCGAGTTTCCACTGGTCGAAAAGATGCTTGTCCTCGAGCCTGAAGAGGAACGATCTCACGTAGTCGGGGTCGGTGTACATGCGCTCGATCAAGCCGATGTGGGGGAAGTTCTCGAGCTGGTCTTTTGGCTTGGGAGCAGGCGGGTTCGCTTCGTCTTGCGCGAGTTCTTCTCGTGCGGCTGCAAAAAAGCCGGGGTCGAACATCGTCTCAAGTCCGAGGCGAGCCATCTGGTCGAACCTGGGACCTGCCCATTCGTGGTAGCACTGGCTTTTCAGCAGCTGGATGCAATCGCTCACTGCCTTCGAAACCGCTGCCTGGTCAGTGCGGTCCACATCGAGCGGGTTTAGGCAGGGCAGCATGCGAGCGTTGGTCGGATCGAGGATGACCACATCGTCAAGCCGCTCTTCAGGAACGCACATAAGGGGATAGAGCGCGTCTTCCTCGTGGGCTGCGATGATAGCCACGCCAGCGCCGTTTCGGATGTCCTCGCGCTCCATCTGCAGGATGTGGTTGGATTTGCCGCTACCGGTGCGGCCGATGATGGCCGTGTGGCGGAAACGGTCTTCATTGAATTGGAATACGGTACGGCCTTCGGTTTTTCCGAGTGTGATGCCGAAGGAGAGATTCTCGCAAAGCAAACGTTCGTTGAGATTATGCGCATCGTTTCCGTTCGCGTTTCGCGTGTACTCTTCCGATGCGGTTCGGGTATCGTCGGCGAATTGATCGATTGTGCCGAGGTGTTCGAGATTGTTCGTAGACATGCATCTTCCTTTCTTGTCTGATTCCGCCGTCTGCGCAGGTGACGGGGGAGCTGGACGGCTGAATGGTTGTCTGCAAGGGTCTGCGCCTGTCATCGCATGCGCGATGCTCGTCGCCGCGAATGGCGCGGCGCCCTTTACGTATCAGCTCGCTAGGTTGGCTGCCGGGGGACTCTACGCGGCTCCGGCCCCGCGTTCTTCGCGTTTCCTTGGTATGGGGTTGTCAAAGAGCAACACGGGTTATGAGCGCATAGGCGCTCACAGGCGAAGCGCACGCCGAATATGGGCGCACTTCTCCCAAGCCATGTTGTCTTTCCTGATTTGAAAACAGATTCTCGAACAAGCCCGAGCGAATCTCGAGCGAAGGGCATTCTACGGCATTCATTACAGGTGGTCAAGAGGCATTTCTTTGTTTTTGGAACCTCTATTGATTCTTTCGAGCCGCTATACTGAAATGCGATTGGAAGGAAAGGTTGGATGGATAAGCCAAAACGACGTGTCATGGTTTACGGCGATGGTGAGAAAATCATCGTACCGTTCGACTGCGTGGATGATGACGGGCTTCTTGACTGCGAAGATCCGCGCGGGCAGCGCTTTGTGCTTGTCGATGCCAAGGGCTTGCATGCAACGATCGAGGTTGATGCGCGTGCTGGTTACGAGTATCGGCCTGCATGGAAGAAAGGCTCGCAATATAGCGGCCTTGTTTCTGTCGAAGGCTATACCGTGGAAGGCTTGCACAGCGTGGGTACCGTCGATATCGTCGACGGACGCATCGGCAGCGTGACATATGGCAACAAGCGCTGGATATGGCGCCATGATCCGCACGCGCAAGCTGTGTGCAGCGAAGAGGAGTTCGCGGTTCCGGGTACGACCATCGTCACGCGCCAGGGTGAGCGCAACGAGGAGGCTTTCCGCAGCTTTCCTCGGTGGCAAGCCTATTTCGAATCGCAAGGATGATCGATTAGGCATACGTGTTCGCGCAATGCGGCAACAGGCGAAACGCGCATGCGAAAGTAATCCCATGTAGGGATGCATGCGGTTTCGCCACTATATGCTGTTTTGGCGTGTAACTATCCGAGGCGCTGTGAACCTTCGAACGTGAAGCGGCCGAGCTTGACGCCGCCTAAGATGTGCACATGCAAATGCGGTTGCGTTGCAGCAGAATCGGGACCGGTGTTGATGACGGAACGATAACCCGACTCGTATACGCCTTTGATCTTCGCGACTTCGGGAACAACCTTCCACAGCTTGCCCAGAAGCTCGGCGGGAACGTCGTCCTGCAGGCTCTCATAGTGCTTTTTCGGGATGACGAGCGTGTGGATGGGGCATTCGGGCTCGATATCGTCGAATGCGAGGAAGTCCTCGTCCTCATACACCACATT
>JAUNJT010000107.1 GCA_030533105.1 Eggerthellaceae bacterium | reverse complement strand
TGGGCAAGGACATCATCCGCTTCCACTGCGTCATCTGGCCCGCCATGCTCATGGCTGCCGACCTGCCGCTTCCGCACACCATCTTCGGCCATGGCTTCTTGCTCACCAAGGGCGAGAAGATGTCGAAGTCCAAGGGCAACGGCGTCGTGCCGGCCGACCTCGTGAAGATCTTCGGCGTGGATGCATACCGCTACTACTTCATGACCGACGTCCGCTTCGGCTATGACGGCGACATCTCGATGGAGCGCATGGTTCAGGTCTACAACGCCGATTTGGCGAATACCTGGGGCAACCTTGCGAGCCGTGTTCCGGGCATGAACTCCAAGTATTTCGACGGCGTGGTTCCCGAAGTTCCGGAAAGCGCGAAGGGGATCGTGGACGACAATCCGCTCAAGGAAATCGCCGATGGCCTTTATGAGGAATACGATGCATGCATGGCGCGCGTCGACTTCACGGGCGCCGCGCAGGCGGTTCAGAAGCTCGCGCATCGCGCGAACCTCTACATCGACGAGACCGAGCCGTTCCGCATGGCGAAGGATCCCGATAAGCGCGATGAGCTGGCGGCAGTGCTCTACAACCTGCTCGAGGCCATCCGCATCATCGCTTTGTACATGGCTCCGTTCATGCCGAACACGTCCGCTGAGGTATTCAAGCGCTTAGGCTTAGGCGATATCACCGCCATCGAAGACATCAAAGCCGCAAGCGTGTGGGGGCAGTTGCCGGCAGGCAATCCGGTTGAGAAGGGCGAACCTCTCTTCCCGCGCCTCGACATCGCCGAGACCACGCTGTAAGCATACCGCTGTGGACTATACCGAGCCGACCTTTAGCGACGCGCTGTTTTACCAGAAGCGCAAGCATGGCAAATACCGTGTGGTTGCCGCGCCCACAATAGGCGCGGCAATCGCCGATACGCATGCGCACATCCAGATGCTTCCCGACCCTGCGCTTTTCTTAGCGAAGGCACTTGTTTGGGGCGTCGATTTCGTATGCGACATCTGCGATGTATGCGAGGATGCCGATACGGCATTCGAGAATCTTTCTTCGTATCAAGCCGACGCGATTCCTCTTGCGCATGACCTGGTCGCTTCAACGCTTTCCCTGTCCGACGATGATCCGGTCATCGTGCAAACGAAGGAGCAGATCCGCGAACGCATCTCGATTGCGGGATGGGACGATGGCGTGCGCATACGGATCGCCGTGGGCTGCCACCCGCATAATGCGAAGGATTTCGATGGGGAAGCTCAATCTCGCCTGAAAGCCCTGCTTTCAGATGCGCGCGTATGCGCGATAGGGGAGATCGGGCTCGATTATCATTACGATTTCTCTCCGCGTCCCGTGCAAATCGAGGTATTCCGTGCTCAAATCCGTATGGCGCACGAGTTCGGATTGCCGATTAGCCTGCATATCCGTGAGGCGCATGACGAGGCATTCCGCATCCTTGTTGAAGAGGGATTCCCCAAGGCGGGTGTGCTCCTGCATTGCTTCAACCTCGATGCAGAAACGCTCGAGCCGTGGCTTGAGCATGATTGCTTCGTAGCATTCGGCGGTCCGCTTACCTTCAAGGCGAGCGATTATGTGCGTGAAGCCGCACGCTTGGTACCGACAAACAGGCTCTTGACCGAGACCGATGCGCCGTACATGGCGCCTGAGCCCATGCGCGGCGTGGTATGCGGCCCCCAGCACACCGTGTATACTGCAGATGTGCTTGCGCGCACGCTCGGTTGCGAAACGCCCGACGATCGTGCGGCACTGTTCGGGCAGCTTATGGAGAATGCCAAGGGACTATTAGATCGTGCGCCGCTTGAGTGGCAGCGCACTCCAGCCAAGGATACCGAATAGGATCGACGAGGAGTCTTTTATGGGAAACCAGAAGAACAAAGGCCAGAAGGCGAAGCAGACCATGCCACCGAAGCGTAAGAATGCTCAATCATCCAACGCGAAGGCATCTGCGCCAGAGGAAGAGGCCTACAACCGCTTGATCATCGTGGGCTCCTCGCGCATAAACGGCCGCAGTGCGGCACTGGCACAGCAGCTGTTCGACACGTGCTTGGAGGAGTATCCGGATGATGCGGTCACCATCGCATCGGTTGCGAGCTTGGATATCGATCCGTGCATCGGATGCAGCGCCTGCAGAAACGGCGACTGCGTCATCGATGATGATATGGCTTCGGTGCTCGACTTGATCGCATCCGCCGACGAGGTTATCGTGGTGAGCCCTGTATACTTCGCAGGTCCTCCTGCTCAATTCAAGGCGCTGCTCGATCGCTTGCAGCCATTCTTCTTCACCGATGCACGTCATCAGGAAACCCGTCCGTTGACCCTGCACATCATCGGGGAAGGCCATGACCCCTTCGGCTATGACCCGCTCGTGACCTGCGTGAGCTCGGCATTCTATTGCGCTGGTTTCGTCCTTGACCAGATCCTCGATTGGGTCGGTAAGATCGATGCATCGGGCGAGATCATCGACGACCCCGATATCTTCGTGTTAAGCGATGAGGGTGTTGACGATTACGATGATGATGAGGTGGCAGATCCGGAGGAATTCATCGACGAGGATTTCGATGGCCTGCATGATGTCGACGAGGAGCTCAAGGAGTTCTAATGGGCGCCTCTCCCGAGACCGAATCGCCCCTTGCTGCGCTTGGCGTAACGCGAAGCGTGCTTGCCGAGTTCGGCCTGGAGACCAAGCACTCACTCGGTCAGAACTTCCTTATCAATGATGCGATCATAAGAAAGATCATCAAGCTATCGGGTGTGGATTCAACCGATCGCGTGCTCGAAGTCGGCCCTGGCATCGGGACGCTGACGGTTGCATTGCTCAAGCATGCTGGTTCGGTCATCTCGGTGGAACGGGATAAAGATCTCCCCTCCGTGCTTGCCAAGACATGCGCGCCATGGGGAGATGCGTTCACGCTCCTTTGCAAGGATGCGCTCGATCTTAAAGCTTCAGATTTTGGCGGGGAAGAGCCGACGCGCTTTATCGCCAACCTGCCCTATGCGGTTGCCGCTACGCTTATCTTGGATTACTTCGAGCGTTTCGATAGCATCGGGAGCGCGACGGTCATGGTGCAAAAGGAAGTCGCCGATCGCATCATGGCGAAGGTCGGTTCGAAGGATTACGGTGCCTACACGGTCAAGCTCGGCATGTACGCCAAGCCGCAAGGCCGTTTCGCGGTAAGCGCGGGGAACTTCTATCCGCCACCTCGCGTTGAAAGCGCGGTCGTGCGTCTCGATCGAGAAGCCCCCTGCACTGCATCTGGTGATGCACTCGACCGAAAGCTTGTGGAGCTTACCTGCCGCATGGCAGACGCAGCATTCGCAACCCGGCGTAAGACGATCGCCAATTCCTTCAAAACCTACCTTTCTGGGGTACAGGGTCCGATCTCTCAATTATCGGGACGTACAGGCGAGCTGTTCGAACGTGCGGGCATCGATCCGAAGCGTCGCGGTGAGACGCTTTCGCATGAGGAATTCATCGCGCTCGGGTTGGCTGCCGACGCGATGATGCAAGCGTAGGAACTCACGTCATCTTCCCAGTTGGCCTCAAGGGTTTTGCCTCTCGCTTCGCACTTGACAAGGATGATACAATTTTCGTTTGGAAATATATGAGCCGAAGGTAAAGGGAGTCGCATGGATTTAGAGAAGCAAGTCAAGATCATCGACACGATCCGCGAGACGCTCGAGGGCTATATGGGCCAGGAGCTGAAGGTTCGTGCGAACATGGGCCGTTCCAAGATCGTCGAGAGCGAGGGAACGCTCATGCAGATTCATCCGCAGCTTTTCATCATGGAGCTCAAACGCAAGCGCGGTCGTACGTCGCGCCAGTCGTATCAATACGTCGATGTGCTGACGGGAACGGTCGAGCTTCTGCAAGATGGCGAGCCGATCTTCGCGCCGTTCATCACCGAGACGCCCGAGGAATCGATCGAGATCGATCTGGAAGAGGCTTTGCAGGTTGACATGGGCGAAGTCGACGATGATATTGAGGAAGAGCACGTCGTTTTATAGCGCGCTCACGGAAGCGCGTTTGACAAAGCGCGCGAACACAGGCACAATGATGCCTGCTCGAAAAAAGGGGATGTAGCTCAGCTGGGAGAGCATTACGTTCGCAACGTAGGGGTCGGGGGTT
>JAUNJT010000047.1 GCA_030533105.1 Eggerthellaceae bacterium | reverse complement strand
TACTCCATGCACGTTTGGCAGGTGATCGTGAAGCCACCGGGAACCGGAAGACCGATGTTGGCCATCTCAGCCAAGTTGGCGCCCTTCCCTCCCAGGATCATCTTCATGTCGGTATTGCCCTCGGTTACATTGTTGCCCTGTGCATCCCTGCCGAATGCATAGACACGCTTGACTTGATCAGCCACCTTACTCTCCTTTACGCTATGGTTTCCATTCCAGTCAAACTGATAAACAACCCAATCTTACACCATACGAACTACGCCGTTTTCGCCATCTTGCCAAAGTCGGCAACATGCGCGAAGACGGCTACGAATCTATTCAACAGCTTCATGCGATTAGCGCGGATCGACAGATCCTCATCCATGACCATCAGGCTGTCGAAGAAGGTATCGATCGGCTTGCGAAGCGCAGCAAGCTCGCCGAGCGCACTCGCATACGAATCTGAGGCCAGATCGTCGGCGATCGCCTTCTCAGCTTTTACGATGGCATCCAAAAGATCGACCTCGACATCGCAGAGCAAGCCCTCATCGACATCGGTGCCGCATGCCGCATCGCGCAGGTTGTTAGCACGTGCGTATGCGGTCGCGAGGTCTTCGAAGGTATCCGGATTCTCGGTACGGGCCGCTTCTAGCGCACGGGTGCGTGCGATGATGGTCGCAGGCTCCTCGATGCCCGTTGCGAGCACGGCATCGACCGTATCAGGCGAGCAACCGCCATCACGCAGCATGACCTTCGTGCGCGTGATGAAGAAGTCGATGACCTGCGCATACGTTGCATCGCGATCGAATGAGAGCCCGTCCTTTTCATAGATGGCGAGAGCATCGTCGACCGCCTGCGGAAGCGAGATGTCCAAGCCGGCCTCGAGCATCGCGATGATGCCGATTGCGGCACGGCGAAGCGCGAAAGGATCAGACGAACCGGTCGGTGCCTGACCGACCGCGAACAAACCGCAGATCGTGTCGATCTTGTCTGCGGTGGCGACGATGCGGCCAACCGTGGAAGCGGGAAGCTCATCGCCTGCGAAACGCGGACGATAGTGATCGGCGATGGCTTGCGCAACCTGGGCGGTCTCACCGCTTGCAGCGGCATAATACGAACCCATGATGCCCTGAACCGACGTGAACTCCACGACCGCGCTGGTCACGAGGTCTGCCTTAGCGAGCAGCGCAGCGCGCTTCGTGTCTTGGGCATCCGCCTCGCCAAGACCGGCCATGCCTGAAAGCTTGCCGGCAAGTTCCACCATGCGGTTCGCCTTCGCGCGCATGGTGCCGAGCGCCTCTTGGAACACGACCTCATCGAGGCGATCAACATAGGCCTCGAGCGGTTGCTTGCGGTCCTCATCATAGAAGAACTTCGCATCATAAAGACGTGCTGCGACGACGCGCTGATTGCCATCGATGATGTTCTCGGCGAACGCCGGGTCGCCATTCGAGGTGATGATGAACTTGTTCGCGAGGCTGCCATCCGCATTGAACAGCGGGAAATAACGCTGATGGACGAGCATGGCATCGACGGTGATCTCTTTGGGAACCTCCAAGAACAGCTCGTCGAAGGTGCCGACCATGGCAGTCGGGTACTCGCACAGATTCACGACCTCGGCCATCGTCTTCGCCGGAAGCTCGGCGACAAGACCGGTCTTCTGTTCGATGTCGGCAACCTGCTTGCGGATATCGCGCTCGCGGCATTCCTCGTTCGGGGTGACATATGCGCCCTTGATGGTCGAAAGTAATTCCTTGGCTTCAGGAACTTCGAAGGGACCAGGAGCTAGGAAGCGATGACCATAGGTGAGGTTTGCGGACGCGAGCCCGGCGTATTGAATCGGGATAACCTCGTCATCGAGCATGGCCAACAGCCAGCGCACCGGGCGGCTGAATTGCTCGTTCGTGCTGCCCCAACGCTGGGATTTGGGCCACTGGATGCCGTTGATGATCCCCAGTAGGATGTCCGGCAACAGAGCTTTCGTCGGTACTGCGGGCGTATCGACGCATGCGAACACGTATTCCGCCCCGTTGTCCTCGCGACGGATGAGATCCTCGACAGCTACGCCCTTGCCACGAGCGAAGCCTTGAGCGGCCTTCGTCGGATTGCCATCGGCATCGAATGCGATACGGCACGCAGGACCGCGGAATTCCTCGTGCTTCGCGCTCGTCTCACTAGCGACGTCTTTCGCAAGCACGATGATGCGCCTCGGGGTCGTACGGACGATAACCTTCTCGTATTCGATATTGTTCTTCGAAAAAGACGTCTCGGCCAACTTCTGAACCTGGTCGATGGCGTCATGGAGATCGAATGCCGGGATCTCCTCGGTGCCAATCTCGAAAGCAAGCGTCTTCTTAGTCATTTGCGGCCTCCTTCCCCTCTGAGGAAGCAAGCTCTTTGTTGATCACATGCTCCAGATAACTTGCGCAGCAGGCCTTCGCGATGGTGCGGACACGCAGGATGTAACCCATGCGCTCCGTTGCGGAGATGACACCGCGCGCATCGAGCAGATTGAATGCGTGCGAGCACTTCAACACGTAGTCATATGCGGGAAGCGGAAGTCCCGCCTCGAGAACGCGGTTGCACTCGGCCTCATAGCGGTCGAACTCGCCGAACAGAAAATCGGTGTCGGCAACCTCGAAGTTGTATGCGCTGAACTCGCGCTCGTTCTCCAAGAACACATCCCCATACGTGAAGGTAAGACCGTCATCGGAACGGCTCCAAACGATGTCGTACACGGAGTCGACGCCTTGGATGTACATGGTGAGACGCTCGAGACCGTAGGTGATCTCGGCGGGAACGGGACGGCACTCGAAGCCGCCGACCTGTTGGAAGTACGTGAACTGCGTCACTTCCATGCCGTCAATCCATACTTCCCAGCCAAGACCCCATGCACCGAGCGTGGGGCTTTCCCAGTCATCCTCAACGAAGCGCACGTCGTGCTCTTCGACCTTGATGCCGATGGCGCGAAGGCTATCGAGATAGAGCTCCTGCACATCATCGGGTGAAGGCTTCAAGATGACCTGGAACTGATAGTAATGCTGCAGGCGGTTGGGGTTCTCGCCATAACGTCCGTCAGTCGGACGGCGGGACGGCTGCACGTAGGCTGTGCGCCATGCCCCAGGTCCAAGCGACCGGAGCGTCGTCGCGGTATGGAACGTGCCCGCTCCAACCTCATTATCATACGGCTGCAAAACGACGCAGCCGAGGTCGGCCCAGTACTGCTCCAACCTCAAGATCACGTCTTGGAATGTTGGAGGCAGCGCCGTTTTGTTCTCAATCAACTCTTGGTTCGACATCACGTACTCTGTTTCCTTTCCCTCTTATCGTGTATGCGGAAAGCCTTATAGCTCCGCATGCATTCCCTACTTCAAAACACCGGCGTTTTCTATCGGCCAATATACGAAGGCGCCACGCCCAATGACGGAATCAAGGCTTATAGCGCCGAAATAGCGTGAATCCTGTGAATTGGTGCGATTGTCTCCCATTACCCAAATATATCCTTCGGGAACCGTATACGGATAGGTTACCGTCTTCGAATTCAGCGGGTATGAAGGAAGATTATTGGTATAGGGCTCGTTGAGCGCCACGCCATCGACAACGACCTTGCCATCGATAAGCTCGACCGTCTGGCCGCCTATGGCGATGCAGCGCTTGATGAGATGGCGCCCCTCGACATTCATGTCGTCGAAGACGACGATATCTCCTGGCTGGGGATCGCGCAGGTAATAACTAACCTTTTCTGCAAGCACCATGTCGTCAGTCATGATGGTGGTTTCCATGGAACCGGAAGGTATGCGATACGGTTGGAAAACGAAGGCATGCAGAAGCCAGACGACGGCTACGACGCCTACGATCAAAAGCAAGAATTCGAGGATGCCGCGGGCGCGGGATCGTTCGGGTGGCACGGCGTGCTGCCCCTGATCCATGCGAGCACCAATCCTTTCATCGAAACCGTTCACGCCATGGCAAAGCAGGCGCGAACGCAGCGCATAAAACTCCTAGTTTGCATAATAACGCTCAGGGATTGAGAGCTTTTATCGGTGCTCCAAGTTTTGCAGAAAATCACAGTCAGCGGCACTCAATTCCGCGCCCTCTAAAAGGTCCGGGCGGAGCGTCGCAGTACGGGCAATGCTCATCTCGTGGCGCCACTTGTCGATAGCGGCTTGATTGCCCGATAACAGCACCTCGGGAACATCGAGTCCGCGGTAGCTTGCAGGGCGCGTGTACTGAGGATATTCGAGCAGATTTCCGGAAAAACTCTCCTCGATGGGACCGAGGGAATCCCCTAAAACGCCGTCGATCTTGCGGACGACCGCATCGATGACGACCATGCTCGAAAGCTCGCCGCTCGTCAGCACGTAATCCCCGATGGAAAGCACGCGATCGGCAAGCGTGTACGCGCGCTCGTCGATACCCTCGTAGTGACCGCAGACAAACGCGAGATGATCCTTCTTCGACAGCTCGCTCGCGACCTGATCGGTGAAGCGCTCGCCTGTGGGAGCAAGAAAGATGATATAGGGATCGGCATCGGCGAACAGCTCGTCGCACGCCTCGAAGATGGGCTCGCATTTCATGATGAGGCCATGACCACCGCCATACGGATCGTCATCGGTCGTACGATGCCTGTCATGCGTCCAATCCCGAAGGTCGTGCGCGAAAAACTCGAGCAGGCCTTTCTCTTGCGCGATGCGCATCATCGACGTGTTCATCACGGAGTCGAACATCTCGGGAAACGTTGTCAGGGCGTCAATCCGCATACAAAATCCTTCTACAGCTCCAGTAAACCCTTGGGAATCGCAGTATAGATGATGCGTGCATCCTCATCATAACCTGTGATGAACTCATCGACATAGGGAATCAGCACTTCGCTCTTGCCCACCTTCGGGCAATCGAGCACGAGAAGGTCCTGCGCGGGATTGGAGATGACATCGGTGACGCTGCCGAGCTCGCCGAGGGCGTCATCGATGACCGTAAAGCCGATGAGCAACAATCCTGCGCCTTCAAGCGCCTCGCTCGAAAGCTCGTCTGTGTCGATCAGGCAATGCGAACCGACCATATCGAGCATCTGCTGCATGGTCGTAAACGAATCGAAGGTGACCGTAGCGGACATGTCATGGACACCCTCGATCGAAACGATGCGCGCGCAACGCGGGCAATCGATGCGAGGAGGAACGAAGTATACTTCCATCCCCTCTTCAAGGAAAAAAGAAAGGCCCGTTGTGCAACGCACAACGAACCCTCCGATTTGGGTCTTCGTTTTCGTCAGAAGCGCAACGTCAGCCCATGCTCGCATTTAATCAAGCAGCTCGACTTCGGCATGATACCCTTCACGCGAAGCAGAAGCGCGAGCAAGGGTGCGGATAGCCTTGATCAGGCGGCCCTGGCGGCCGATGACCTTACCGGCATCCTCGGGATTCACGCGAAGCTCGACGTAGATCGTGGCATCCGGCTCTTCCTCGTAGGTCATCTGGAAATCATCCGGATGATCGAGGAGAGGGAGCACGATGGCTTCTACTAAACCGCCAATTTCGGCAGGCAGATCTTGCATGGCTTTATGCTTCCTTGCGAGCCTGCGCGATCAGACGGGCGACGGTATCGGTCGGCTGGGCACCATTCTCGAGCCAAGCGTCGACCTTCTCCATATCGAGGGAAACGAAAGCAGGATCGGTGCAGGGATTGTAACGACCGACTTCTTCGATGAAACGACCATCGCGACGAGCGCGAGCATCAGCGACGACAACACGATAATACGGACGCTTCTTTGCACCGTGACGTGCAAGGCGGATCTTAACAGCCATGAAGGTGAACTCCTTTTGATATCTCTTGTGAGGGAACCCTTTCCCTCTGAAAACAGCAACTATACAGTATAGGTCCACGAAATGCTTTTTTCAAGAAGCCTTTCGCTAATGTACATAAATCGGGCGAACGCATCCCTACTGGGAGTCGATCATATCCTGGATCTTGCGCAAGTCGGCCATGCTCATGCCGCCACCGAGGCGTGCGCGCGAGCCTCTCCGCTTCTTCTTCTTGCCCTTCTTCCCACGGCCACCGACCTCGTCGAACGCCGGCATCATCTTCTTCATCATCTTCTTCGTCTCATTGAATTTCTTGATGAGCTGGTTCACATCGCTCACCTGCACGCCAGCTCCGCGGGCGATCCTTGCGCGACGGGAACCGTTTAGGATCTCGGGCTTCTGGCGCTCCTCCTTCGTCATGGAGTTGATGATGACGACCATGTCGTCGATCGCGTGCTCATCGACTTCTCCCCTGCTCAAGGCGCGATCTCCACCAGGCAATGCGCTTATCAGCTTCGAGACGCCGCCGATCTTGTTGATCTTCTTCTGCATCTCGAGGAAATCATCGAGCGTCAACCGTGCGCGCAAGAGACGCTCAGCCTCTTCCTCGTCCTCCTGGTCCTGCTTGAGCTTCGCTGCCGTCTCGATAAGGCTCACCATGTCGCCCATGCCGAGGATGCGCTTGGCCATGCGATCGGGATGGAATTCCTCCAGCGAATCGGGTTTCTCGCCCGATGAGATGAACTTGATCGGCTTGCCAGTCACTTCGCGGATGGAAAGCGCGCCGCCACCGCGTGCGTCGCCATCCATCTTCGACATGATGACGCCGTCGAAATCAACGCGCTCAGCGAACGCCGACGCCACGTTGACGACATCCTGGCCCGTCATCGCATCGACGACCATGAGCACCTGATCGGGTTTCGTGGCATCCTTGATGGCCTGGGCCTCCGCCATCATCTCCTCATCGACATGCAAGCGGCCCGCCGTATCGATGATGACGACATCGCGCAAGGTATCGATGGCCTCCTGGATGCTCGCTTTCGCGATGCCGACGGGATCTTTGCCATCGCCGCGGAAGACTTTGACGTCGATCTCGGAGCCGAGCGTTTCAAGCTGATCTGCAGCAGCAGGACGATAGACGTCGCATGCAGCGAGCAGCGGAACATGCCCTTGCTCCTTCAGGCGATACGCGAGCTTTGCAGCCGCGGTCGTCTTGCCCGAGCCCTGAAGGCCCACGAGCATGATGACGCCGGGGATGCGGCTCCCCAATACAAGCTTGGAGTCGCTTCTGCCCAACAGCTCAGTGAGCTCATCGAGCACGACCTTCACCACGTTTTGCGCGGGGGTCAGCGATTCTAAGACCTCGACGGTAAGGCAACGCTCCTTCGTCTTCGCGACGAAGGATTTGACCACCTTGAAGTTGACGTCGGCCTCGAGCAGCGCGATACGGATCTCGCGCATGGCGAAGTTGATGTCTTCCTCGTTCAGGCGGCCTTTGCCGCGCAAACCGCTGAAAATGCCTTGTAGCCGTTCGGATAGGCTCTCTAACATGCAAAACTCCTTATCGTTTCAAAAGCGCTTGACTAGTCGGCATTCGCTTGCGTACGCGAATCGAAATCCCCGATAAGCGCCCTCGCGAAATCGTTAGGATCGAAGTCCTTCAAATCGTCGATGCCCTCGCCGACGCCGATCTTGATGATCGGCAGCCTCAACTCGCGGGACACGGCAAGCGCGATGCCGCCTTTGGCCGTGCCATCGAGCTTCGTGATGATAAGCGCATCCAAATCGAGTTCCTTATTGAACTCCTGCGCTTGGGTCAGTCCATTCTGACCAGTCGTCGCATCGATGACGAGCACCACGTACACGGGAAGTTTGGAGCGCTTCCTGACCACTTGGACGACCTTTTGAAGCTCGCGCATCAAGTCGGCGGAGGTGTGGAGACGACCAGCCGTATCGATGAGGATAAGCTCGCTTCCAAGCTCTTCCGCACGTTCGATCGTCGCGTAGCACACGCTTGCCGGGTCGCTTCCCCGCTCACGCGTGACCACCTCGACGCCGGCGCGCTTAGCCCACACATCGAGTTGTTCGATGGCGGCTGCGCGGAACGTGTCTGCGCTGCCCAAGATCACGCTTCGGCCATTGTCGACGGCTTCCTTCGCCAGCTTGCCGACCGTCGTGGTCTTGCCTGTGCCGTTGATACCGACGAAGAGCACGCATGCGGGTTCTCCGCCTAAGATCTCCTCACCGCCTGTGGTGAACGAGGAGGCGATGGTTTCACTGAGGGAATCTAAAACGGCATAAGCATCGGGCAAAGCCTTGCGCGTGGCGGTTTCCTGAAGCGTATGGACGATATACGAGGCGGTAAGAGGCCTCATGTCGGCCAAGATGAGCGTTTCCTCCAAGTCATCCCAGAACTCGTCATCGAGCTGTGGCCCGCGATCGAGCAGGACGTTCATCGACTCCACGAATCTCGTGCGCGAGCGGCTCAGGCCTTCGCTGATCTTATCGAAAAAGCCCACGTTTCCTCCTTATGCGCGCAACTTACTCCGCATAGAGCAAAGCGCGGTCAAGTCGCTGGCTGATTACCTTGCTGATGCCGTCGGATTGCATGGACACGCCGAACAGCACATCGGCCATCTCCATGGTGCGGCGCTGATGGGTGATCATGACGAGCTGCGTGGTTTCGCGGAGCTCCTCAAGATACGAGATGAGACGGCGGAGATTCGTATCGTCGAGCGCTGCCTCAACCTCATCGAGGATATAGAACGGCGCGCTTCTGATCCTGTACACCGCGAACATGAGCGCAAGCGCGACCAAGGACTTCTCGCCGCCGCTCATGAGCGACATCTTCATGACGCGCTTGCCATAGGGCTGCGCGGATACTTCGACGCCGGTGGTTTCCATGTCGTCCGGATCCGCGAGGGAAAGATGGGCTTGGCCGCCTGGGAACAGGATGGCGAAGATCTCCTGGAAGTTCTCGTTCACCTGGACGAAAGTCGTCGCGAAATCGTCCTTCATGCGGGCCTCGATGACGCGATCGATCTTAGATAGCGAGGTGCGCGCCGCATACAGGTCGGCAAGCTGGGACGAGAGGTAATCGTAGCGCTCTTTGAGCTGTTCGTACTCTGTGGCCGCATCAGGATTGATGGTTCCCATCTTGGCGATGCGATTGCGCAGGCGCGCAGCGGCCAATTCGACCTCTTCACGGTTTTCAAGCGGCTCGAGTTCGAGTGCGGACTCTATCGAGGTCGCGCAATCATGGACGATCGAGTTGACGGCACCTTGTACCTTAAGCTCAAGGCGTCCCTTTTCGACGCGCACGTCGGAAAGGCGGGCGTTCGTCTCATCGAACGCATCATGCGCCGCACGCGAGGCCGAGCGAGCCTCGATCTGCTTCTCATTCAGAAGCACCGAGGACTCCTGCGCCAAAGAAACCGACTGCTCGAGCGAATCGTGGCGGGCACGGGCGTTTTGAATCACATTGGAAAGGCTTGCGATGATCGGTGCGGCATATAAAGATGCGAGATCATAGCGCTGCGCGTTGATCAGGCTGCCTTCTGATAGGCGCTTGCTTTCGGCGTACTGTCCTTCAAGGGACGCGCGCGTCTGCGTGATATGCCGCAAACGCTCGGCGAGCGTAGCCGCTTCAAGACGGGCATCCACAAGCGCATCGGCAAGCTCTTGCTCGCGTTCACGCGCGGGGTCGGACGCGCCGTGGGCACGCTCGAGCTCGAGTGAGACTTCACGCAAGCGCTTCTCCAAATCCTCGGAAGAAAGCGAGAGCTCATCGACGCGCGGTTTCGAAGCTTTAAGGGCTTCCTGAGCATACGCTAAGGCCTCGCGCGCATCGGATAAGTCCCTTTCAAGGGCGGCTTGCCTCTCACGCGCCGCATTCACATCAGTGCGTGCAGCACTCAGGTTACCGAGCACCTGAGCTGCCATCTTCTCGGCAGCAAGGCTCTCCTCCTGTTTGGCGGAGAGGTTTTGCTCCTGTACGCCTTCGAATGCAGCGGCATCCGCTTCAGCAACATGGGCCTTCTCAAGAAGGTCTTTCACCTCGTTGAAACGGCGACCGCGCTCAAGGGCTCCATCGGTTTTGCTCTTAACGGGCGTACCCAGATAGACTTTGCCCGATGGGAATATCACGAATCCGTCGACTGTCGCGAAACGTGCAGGCTCGGTAGCTTTCTCGTGCATCTTCAATGCCGCATCAACGCTTTGGCACACGACCACGTCGCCCAACAGCGCTTCGGCGGCACGTTTGGCTTTCGCATCCACATCGATCCGGTCGATGAGAAGATATGCTTCGCTTGGGCTTGATGCGCCTTTCGCGATCTTTGACGGGGATGCGGCATCGTCACGCAACACCAAGGTGACCGAACCGGCGTCTCCCCTCTCTTCAAGCGCCTTGCCTAAGGCCCTGACGCGATCGGCGTCATCGACGAGAAGCGAGGTTATATCGTCCGCGAGCAAACGCTCGATAAGCGGCTCTAATTCCTTCGGCGCATGGATGAGCCTAGATAGCGGAGCAGGAGCGCCGAATGTCTCGTTATCCTGCCCAGAAACCCAGCTATATGCCGCTCCCGAAGCCGAGGCGAGCGTGCGCTCGAGTTCCTCGATGCCTGCGAGTTCGGCGCCAAGCACTTGGACGCTTTCGCGTGCAGCGGCATGATCCGCCCTTGCCTCCTCGCATGCCTTCTTGGCAGCCTCAACGGCTTCTTGGGCGGCTTGGGCGCGGGATAGACATTGCCCATGCTGCTCGATGAGCTCGTCGCGGCGGGAGGTGCATTCCTCGACTTGGCTTATGATCGCTTCAAGCGATGTTTCCAAATCGGCGATGCGGGCCTCTAAGGTCGCGGCCTTCCCCGACCCGGCAGCGAGCGATTCACGATGCGAGGCAAGCTGCTTATCAACTTGCTCGAGTTTGGATGCGAGCACGCTACGCTGCGCTTCCACATCGGAAACACGTCTCTGGAGTTCCTGGCAGAGTGCTCGCTGCTCCTCATACGCGCGAGAAGCATCATCTTGCACGGACGTAGCCTGCTCATACGCCTCCTTCACGGAGGCAAGTTCCTCATCTATGCGAGAAAGCTCGCGGAATTGCTGCTCGGCACGTGCATCCAGTGATAGATGACGCGCCTTGGATTCATCAGAGCGGCTTTTCGCATTTGTCGATGATTGATTCAGAAGCGCGAGATTCGCTTCGAGGCTTTGCACGCACGAACCCAGATGCTGAGACGTGCGCACGACGGCCATCACGTCATTCGAATCCTGGGTGATCTGTTCTTGGAGCATCTCGGCATGCTTCTCAGCCTCATCGATTCGCTCACGGTTCACCTCAAGCTCGCTGGTCAAATCGCGTTCGAGCGCATTGCATTCCTCGTATTGCACCTGCAAGGTGCGCAAATCATCGACGGCGAGTTTCAAGGTGAGATCGGCGAGCTCCGCGCTCACGCCCTTATAGGCAAGCGCCCGCTTCGCCTTGCGCTCCAAAGGCCCGAGCTGACGCTTCACCTCGGCGACGACATCGTTGACGCGCGCCAGATGCTGATCCATCTGCTCGAGCTTACGCTGGCTTTTCGCCTTGCGCTGCTTATGCTTGAGCACGCCTGCGGCTTCCTCGATCAACGCACGGCGATCTTCGGGTTTCGACTGGAGGATTGAATCCAGGTGCCCTTGCGAGATGATGGAATGCGTGCCGGTACCGAGACCGGAGTCATGCAGGATATCGAGGATGTCCATACGGCGCGCGAGCGTTCCGTTGATGAGATACTCGCTCTCACCGTTGCGGTACATCCGCCTCGTGATGGAAACCTCGTCATAATCGACGGGTAGCGCTCCATCGGAGTTGTCGAGCACAAGCGTCACTTCGGCGACGTTGACGCTTCTCCGCTTGCTTGAACCAGCGAAGATGACATCCTCCATCACTTGACCGCGAAGGTTCTTGGCATTGCGCTCGCCCAACACCCATAAAACCGCGTCGGAGATATTCGATTTGCCGGATCCGTTAGGTCCTACGACGGCGGTAATCCCGGGTTCCAAGGTAAGAACGCTTCGATCGGCGAACGACTTGAATCCTTTGAGCACAAGCGACTTCAAATACATTAGCGAGCAGGCTCCTCGTTATCCTCAGCGAAGCCTTCTGCTTCGAATGCTTCGTTCTCTGCGTCTGCAAAGACCTTCTCAGGTGCGTCGGTAACATCACCATCCAAAACCGTCTCGGCATCGATGACGCTCTCTGCGTCTTGGGCGCTCATGGCAAGGTCCTCGAGATACGCGGATCCTTCCTCGCTCAGGAAATACTCCTCGTCTGCGGATTCATACGCCTCTTCGGGAAGCTCATAGCTTCCATCAGGTGCGGGCAATTCGGCAACCTGCGGGCTCTCTGGATTTTCTTGCGTATCCAAAAGCCACGCGAGAACGCCACCGGAGCCTTCCGCCTTGCGACGGGCCTTCTCCTCTTTGGCCTTCTGGGCAGCGGCAGCTTTCTCTTCCTTGGCCTT
>JAUNJT010000106.1 GCA_030533105.1 Eggerthellaceae bacterium | reverse complement strand
CTTGGGCAGCCGCCTCGGTTTCGAATTTCTTTACGGCATGCGGCGCCTCGAAGGCATCGTCACCCTCGCCGAACGAACCCTTGATGACCCAATAGTCCTTGGGCACGAATGCCAGGCGCTCTTTCTCGCGCGCCACGATGAGCGCCAAGGTAGGAGTTTGCACGCGACCGGCACTGCGGACGTCGCCGTTCTTCACAAGCGTCAGATAACGCGTGAGCGCTGCACCCCAGATAAGGTCTATGAACCTGCGGGACTCGCCTGCCGCCGCCAGGTCGTCATCGAGCGCGACCAGGTTCGAGAACGCATGGGTGATCTCCTCTTTCGTGAATGCCGAATAGCGTGCACGGGATACCGGAGCCGTCGGGTTCGCCTCGCGGATGCATGAAAGCGCATCCGCACCGATAAGCTCGCCCTCGCGATCGAAGTCGGTGGCGATGCAGATAGAATCCGCCTTCTTCGCAAGGTTCTTGAGCGAGCGGATGATGTCCTTCTCCTTGGGGAGCTTCTCGATGGGCGCATACACCAGATACGGGAGCGCTTCCATCTTCCAACGCTTGCCGTTAGTCTCCACGCCGTCCTCGGTGAAGGGCTTGCGCTTCGAAAACGGGGGTTTGGGAAGGCTTGCAGGCACATCGGCGGGGATGATCGTTCCATCGGAGGTGACGCCGCGCCAACCGCCGCGCTTCTTGTAAACGAGTTCATAAGGGAAGTCGAGTTCGAGGATATGGCCGCGCAGACCGATGGTCACCCACTCCTCGCCATCGACCGTGAAACGGTAGATCGGCGTGGAGTACACCTTATCGGCCTTAGGCTTGCCAGACCCCAAAAGGCTCGCGATCTTCTGGGCGGCATCGTTCTTCTCGGTTACGACTAATTTCACAAAAAACTCCTTGGAGAGTTGCTACCGTACTTTTGCATGGTGCACAGAATACACCGTTTTGCCGTCCATCACGCGTAAATTTTTTATTTCTTTCCTTCGGCGAATGCAGACGAATCGGCTCCTTGCCTATGGCAAGGGGGCGAAAAACTTTTTTCGGTTATGTGGTCGGATTATGGACGAAAGCTTACGACATCTGCTTTTTGTGGAACTCTGCGATGCGCTTTTTGCCCGCACCCATGAAGATCGCGCACCCGATGAGCGGGAAGACCGCCAATGCGAAATACATCCCGGCATAGCCGACGAAAGATGCGATGATGCCGCCTAAAAACGACCCGACGCCGATGCCGATATCGAAGAAGAAGAAATAGGTCGATGTCGCAACGCCGCGGCGCGAAGGCTCGACGATCGCAACCGCCATCGGCTGGAGCACGCTCATGCCCCATCCTAATCCGATGCCGACGAAGAAGCCGCCGATGCCGAACATGAGAAGCGAATCCGCGAAGCCGATCATGACGAGCGAGAGCGAGAAGCAGATGCATGACCAGATGCCCACGCCCCAATAACCATGACGGTCGACATAACGACCCACGATAGGCCTGGATACGACGTTCGTGATCGCATTGACTATGAAATAGATCGAGACGTTCGAGATGCACTTTTCAGCAGCATGCAGGGCGATGAACGCGCTGATGGTGCCGAATGCGATGCACAGCATCATGACCACCATGGAGGGCAGAAGCGCCTGCCTCTCGAACAGATTCGATAGCCTGAAGTACTCTCTGCTGAATTCGGTCTTCTTGAGCGGCGGCTGCTTGTATTCCGTCAAAAAGAAGATGACGGCGACGATGAGCGCTACGGCCGTGAACGCGGCGGAAACGTAGATCATGCCCGTGGAGTTGCCGGCATCGATAAGGCCATACGCGACGATAGGCCCGAGCGCGAGCGCGAGAGAATTCGTCATCGCGATGTATCCCATGCCCTCGGCGAAGCGCCTCTTCGGCACGACATCGGCACAGATGGTCGCATTCGACGTCGCCGCGAATCCCCACCCGATGCCATGGAGGATGCGCACGCTCAATACGATGCCCACGATCGGGAAGATCGCGTAAGCGATCGTCGAGGCGATCATGAGCGCAAGACCCCAAATTAAAAAGACCTTACGGCCATAACGGTCGGCCAGCGTGCCCGCGAACGGGCGCATGGCCGTCGCGACGATGGTGACGATGGTCATGCACAGTCCGACTTCGACCTCGGTGCCACCCAATTCCGCGATGTAGACGGGAACGCCCACGGAAGCCATCTGCCAGCCCATGAAGATGAGCAGGTTGGTCATTCCGGCGTAGATGAGCGCCTTGGTGAACAGCACGTCCTTTTGCACGCGCTGAGCCTCTTGCGGCATCTCCTCTTCAGGCCGGATTTGTTCTTCCATGGCGCTTTCTACCCTGCTCCCCTACGCGTTCGACAGAACAGTGAGCGCCTGTTGCAAGATCGAGATGTCGTACGAGTCGGCGATGTGCGCTTCGCCATCCATCTGGCACGGCGGACGGCGATCGAAGGAAAGCTTTATCGAGGAGCCCTTCGAGAAATGGATCTCCTTGTATTTGCCGTGCTTGCCGCCCTTCGCCTTCGCGAAGATGTAGACGGAACGCAACAGTCCCATGCCGCCATCGGCATAGCAGATATCGAATATGCCGTCATCGACGAGCGCGTCCGGGCAGATGATGAATCCGCCGCCGTAGGTACGGCCGATCTGAATGGCCATCATGAAGGCATCCCCCGTAAGCTGCGCGCGACCGTCGATGTCCATCGTGAAGTGATAGGTATCGCGGTGATGGAGCAGCTGGTCGATGCCCGACTCGAAGTACAGGGCCGCCTCGGTCTTGTCCGTATGCTTGCGACGCTCGACCGTATCGAGCGCGATGGCTGCATCGAGGCCGAATGAGAGCGTCTCCACGAAGTGCTCTCCGTTGCAGCAACCCACATCGACCCTTTTGACTTGGGCGGTAAGCAAGTCCTCGACAGCCTCCTTCACACCCGTGCGGATGGCAAGCGTGCGGGCGTAATCGTTGCCCGAGCCCATCGGGATGACGCTGAACGCGGGACGATTCTCAAACGGGATCTTCATGAGTCCATTGGCGATCTCATGGACGACGCCATCGCCGCCCAATCCGATGATCGTGTCATAGTCTTGCGCGTTCGCGGCGATGTCGATCGCATGACCCGCATACTCGGTGAGCACGACATCCAAATCATCGCCGAGATGCGCACGCAGAAGCCCTTCCGCTTCCGTAGCCGCGCTCATCCCCTTCCCGCTTTGGGAAACCGGATTGGCGATAAGCAAGGTATGACCGAACTTTTCCACGTTAGCTCTCCTTTACGACCTTGTCGCGCTCCTCGCGCGCCACAACCATCTTCATGGCCGCGATCGCGCATTCGAGCATCGAATCGTCTGGTTCGTTGGTAGTCAGGTACTGCATCTGCATGCCCGGCCATAAGATGACCTTGACAACGGGGCTTTCAGGATGCGCTCCTGCCCATTTTACAGTGATTTCGTACGAGATACCTGCGATAACAGGTAAGAAGATGATACGCACAATGATGACGAGAAGCAATTTGACGAAGCCATCGGGGACGCCCCACGCAGCGATAAGCGGTTTGAGCGGCACGATGGTGTACACCAAAATGGCGATGATCATCACCATGATCAGAAACGCGGTGCCGCAGCGCACGTGCAAACGCGGGAAGTTCCTGGCGTTCTCAGGTGTGAGCGGAAGTCCGTGCTCGTAGCAATGGATGGTCTTATGCTCGGCGCCGTGGTACGCGAACATGCGCTTGATGTCTTTCATGCGGCCGATGAGCCAGATGTATAGGATGAACACGGCGACGCGCAAGATGCCGTCCACGACATTCCAGAGGATCGTCTTGTCATCGTATTCGCCGACGATGAGGTTCGTGAGCGCGGCCGGTGCCACGACGAACAAAACGATGCCGAGCACAAGGCCCAAGATCATCGAAACGGTCATCGCACCCTTGCCGAAGCCGCCTTCCTCTTCTTTTTCCTCATCTTCCTTTTTCTCTAGGAAATCGGACGAGAGGGTTATGATCGTTCCCTCGGATACAGCATCAGCAGTTTCGACCGCTTTCGCTTCATCGGTCTGCTCTTCATCGTCATACGCGTGCATGGCAGCGATTTCGAGCGCCTTATACCCGAGCCCGAGCGACTCGATCAGCGCGACGCAGCCCCTGATAAGGGGCCAATACATCCACTTGTTCTTCTGCTTGCCCGA
>JAUNJT010000046.1:9307-12452 GCA_030533105.1 Eggerthellaceae bacterium | reverse complement strand
GCTGCGTGTTCCAGGACTTCAAGCTCCTGCCGAATAAGACCGTGTTCGAGAACGTCGCATTCGCCCTCGAGGTCATTGGCAAGAGCAAGCAGGTCATCAAGACGCAAGTGCCCGAGGTGCTGCGCCTGGTCGGCCTGCAGGATAAGCTCAACAACATGCCCAACGAGCTCTCGGGCGGCGAGCAGCAGCGCGTAAGTATCGCGCGCGCCATCGTGAACCGTCCTCCGCTGCTCATCTGCGACGAGCCCACGGGCAATCTCGATCCGCAAACTTCCCGTGGCATCATGGACTTGCTCGAGCGCATCAACCGCACGGGCACCACGGTCCTCGTTGCCACGCACGACCGCGAAATGGTCGATAACATGCGCCGCCGCGTCATCGCGCTTGATCATGGTCATCTCACGCGCGACCAAAGCAGGGGGGTGTACGGTATCAATGCGTAATCTCGGTTACTTCTTAAAGGAAGCCCTCATCGGCTTCAAGCGCAATTTCTCAACTGCGTTCGGTTCGATCATCACGATCTTCTTGTCGTTGCTCATCATCGGCATCTTCTTGATCGGCGGTACGGTCGTCGAGAACATCGTCACTTCCGTTGAGAACGAGGTGTCGATCACGGCCTATGTCGCCGACGATGCGAGTGAAACCGACATCGCCTCGGTGGAACAGGCCATCAAGAACATGGACCACGTGGCGAACGTGACGTTCACCACCAAGGATCAGGCTCTCGAGAACTTCCGTAATTCCATGACCTCGAATCCCGAGATCATCAACCAGCTCGATGGCCAGAATCCGCTTCCCGCGTCCATCAACGTCGAGCTTTCCGATCCGCAGCAAGTCGAGCAGGTCGCCAACATGATCCTCGCGAATCCGACGTTCAAGAAGATCTGCGATAATCCGACCGACCCGTCCGACTCGTTGAAGTACGGTCAGAAGACGGTCGACCGCCTCTTCAAGTTGATCAACTATGTCCGTTACATCGGCTTGGCCTTGATCATCCTGCTGATCGTTGTGTCGTTCATCTTCATCAACAACACCATCCGCCTCGCGATCCTCGCACGTCGCCGTGAGATCTCCATCATGCGTCTGGTCGGCGCATCCAATGGATTCATCCGCGGGCCGTTTTTGATGGAAGGTGCGCTGCATGCCATCATCGGCGCGCTTTTGGCCATCGGCGTGTTGGAGCTTCTGCGTCAGTTCGTGCTGCCGCAGATCAAAAGCTCGCTGGCATGGATGCCCATCGATTTGACGACGTCGACGGTATTGATCGTATACGGCAGCATGCTCGTTGCCGGCTTGCTCATCGGTCTTATCGGCTCTGCTGTTGCGATGCGCCGCTATCTGAAGGTGTAGCCAGGAAGGCTTAAGGCCCAACGAGATACGTCATGGTTCTCGACAAGGACATAATCCGCCGTTCAGGTCAGGGCAAGCGCAGCCACGAGCGCCGCGCGAAGATCCTGCTTACGCTCGCTATGGTCATCGTTGTCGTCGCTGCGTTCGTCATCGGCTTCGCCGTGCGCGGGAACACGCAGCTCATGACCTCGCTCGGTTTCATCTCATCCGAAGAGGCCGATGCGAAGAACCCGGGTGCCACGGTCACGGGCAATACCTATGATTCCATCTCGGCGCGCGTTGCCGAGGTCGAAGGCATCCTGCAATCGCAAAGCGTCGACTCATACGATTTGGAAGCGGCGACTTCGAATCTTCTCACCGATTTCGCGAAGGTGGTCGATGACCCCTACGCTCGGTATTTCACACCAGCTCAATATGCGCTGTACAAGCAGGAGAGCTCCACGAGCTCGCCTGCGGGTATCGGCGTTTTGTTCGCGGAGTACAACGGCCGCGTATACGCTGCTGATGTGTTCGAGGGTTCTTCCGCCAACGTCTCCGGCGTTGAGGAAGGGGATATCGTCGTAGCAATCGATGGCGAGCGCTCCGATACGTGGACTGCTTCCTCTGTTGCAAACATGGTTGCCCGCGACGAGGGTAGCCAAGTCGTCATCACGTGGCTCCGCGCTCCGTTCCTCGATTCGGACGTGGGTGACGAGTTCACTACGACCCTGTTCTGCACGAGCACGTCCAAGCAGAATGTGACGTACTCGCTCGAAGATCGGGTCGGATACATCAAGGTTTCGCAATTCACGTATGACTCCGCTGACTTGGTCGCAGCTGCGATCCGTGAGCTGGATGCCCAAGATGCCATCGCGTACGTTCTCGACTTGCGCGACTGCCCGGGCGGTTATCTGACGCAGGCGGTTGACATCGCGAGCCTGTTCATGCCGAGCGGCATGGTCGTGCAGATCCAGACGAAGAACGCGACCAGCAACAAGTCCGTCTCCGGTAACGTGCTTACCGAAAAGCCCCTTGCCGTCATCGTCAATGACAATACGGCGGCAGCTGCCGAGGTTCTGGCTGCGGCGCTTAAGGATTCCAATCGCGCGGCCATCATCGGCACGACCACGCTGGGAAAGGGCAGCGTGCAGGTCGTGCGCGAGCTCTCGTTCGGCGGTGCGGTGCGGTATACGGCAGCGTATTACCTAAGCCCCTTGGGTCACGGCATCAGCAACGAGGGTGTCACACCTAACATCTACGTGAACGACACCGATGACGATCAACAATTAAGCATCGCTCTCGAAACGGCGCAATCCCTGTCGTAAGGGGTGCGTCTCATGTCCCGCTCCAAATCTCCGACACGCAAGAAGCCGCGCAGCTATCCGCGCGGCGTTCTTGACGTGAGATACGGCGGATACGGTTTCGTGAAGACGGCCGAAGGGGAGTTCTTCATCCCCGAGCGCAAAATGGGCTATGCGTTCACCGGAGATCTGGTCGAGGTGTCGCCTCTGCCAAAACGCGGCAAGTATGCGAATGCGCCGGATGCAGGCTGTCCTGCCGCACGCGTGGTGCGCGTGCTCGGTCGTGCACATGATTCGCTCATCGGTCGGTATGAGGTGTGCGAGCCGTTCGGGATCGTCGTTCCCGAAGACCCGCGCATCAACCATGACATCTTCACGATGCGTGCGGATAGTCCGGACGTGCCAGACGGGTCGCTCGTCCGTGTCAGAATCGTGACCTTCCCCGAGCGCAATGCCGCTGCAACGGGGGTGATCGAGGAGGTGCTCGGTCCTGCTGATGAGTCTTTAGTCGATAT
>JAUNJT010000046.1:3113-9297 GCA_030533105.1 Eggerthellaceae bacterium | reverse complement strand
CATCGCGCACCATGGCCTCGAAACCGAGTTCTCCGAGGGTGCCAGGGAAGAGGCATCACGTGTGACCCTTGACGAGGAAGGCGCGTTCCGCGAAGGATATCGGGATTTGCGCGATCGCTTCACGATGACCATCGATCCAGCCGATGCGCGCGATTTCGACGATGCGCTTTCCATTGAGAAGACTGATGGCGGATGGCGTCTTGGCGTGCATATCGCCGATGTCGCCCATTATGTGCCATACAACTCTTCGCTCGATTTAGACGCACGCCGTCGTGCGACGAGCGTCTATCTTGCCGATCGTGTCATCCCGATGCTTCCCGATGAGCTCTCTTCGGATATGTGCTCGCTTAGACCCGGATGCGTGCGCCGTACGATGACGGTCGACTTGTATGTCGATGAGAAGGCGCATCTTAACTCGTATGACATCTATCCTGCGCTGATCTGCTCGCATGCGCGCTTGACGTACGATCAAGCGCTTGAGCTTCTGTCCGACTCAGATGATGAGATAGGGGAGCGTTTGCGCGCGCTTTCCGCGCTCGCAAAGGCACGTGCCAACGCGCGGAAGGCCCGCGGTGGTCTTGACTTCGCGACGGTCGAGGCGAAGGTGCGCCTTGATGACGAGGGGCACACGGTCGGCATCGACGTGCGCAAGAAGACCGATGCGACGTCTTTGGTCGAGGAGGCGATGATCTTCGCGAACGAAGTGGTCGCGCATCATATCTCCGAGCGCGAGTTCCCCTGTATCTATCGCGTGCATGAGCAACCGGCAGCCGATGCGCTTTCCGGTTTGATTCCCGTTTTCCAAGAGTTCTCCTGGTTCTCCGAAATCCCGGAAGCTCTGTTCGTCGCAGGAAACCCCCATGTCCTTGCCGATGTGCTCGACCGCGCTTCGGGTCGTCCCGAGGAGGAGTTGGTGTCGTCGCTTCTCGTCCGCGCGATGCAGCGGGCGGTGTATCGGCCGGATTGTGCGGGGCATTACGGCTTGGCGAGCACGCATTATGCGCATTTCACGAGCCCCATCAGACGTTATCCTGATTTGATGGTGCATCGTGCCTTGCATGCGCTTCTTGCAGGCGAGCCTGCTGATCGCTACAAACCTGCGAAGGATCTTATGTGGCTATCTGAGCATTCGTCTGCCATGGAACGCGTTGCCGATTCGGCTGCACGCGAGTCTCAGGAATGCAAGATCATCGAGTATCTGCAGCAATCGATAGGCATGCGGTTTACGGGGATCATCAGCGGGGTTGCGACCTATGGCATATATGTCCGCCTTGAGAACACGGCGGAAGGCTTGGTGCCCATACGGGCGTTGGGGAGGGAATACTTCGCGCTCGATCCTGCCCGGCATGTGCTTACAGGGCAGGAAACCGGGAAGGAATGGAGATTGGGCGATCGCGTCGAGGTGCGCCTTGAGGAGGCGCAACCCCGAACGCGCACGCTCGTGTTCAGCGTAGATTAGTCTTTCAAGGCCTTCTTGGTGGCCTTCTTGACGAACTCATGCCACTCTTCGAAGGTCATGAGCGTCGATTCCGTTTTCTCGGAATCCTTCTTCTTTTTCTTCTTGGACTTCTTCTTGTCCTTGTCTTTCTTGCCCTTTTTCTTCTTCTTGGGCTTCTTCACTTCTTCTTTCTCGGATATGTCTTCCTCGTCGTCTTCCTCGGAAGCTTCCTTTTCGCAGGCCACCGGCTCTTCAGGAGCAGTTTCGACTGCAGGCGTTAACTCTTCTTTAGGTGCATCGGCTGTTTTCATAATACGACCCATGATGTCTCCTTACGACGACTGTGTGCGGCGCTAGTTTTCATAGTGCCTGACATCATGATAGCGCTTTGTGACCGATGTGTGTATAAACGGTTCGCTTTGGCAGACGTTTTGGCGTTCTCGCCTCTTGGAAAGCAGCAAATACTCTATACTTAATGATTCGATTGAGAACGTTTTCGCGCCTGTGCGTGCGCACCTTGAAACGGCACGTGGGAAGCCCCGTTTCGCTTGCGCGCAGCGCGTGATCGAAAAGGTTCTTTGACGTTTGTAACCAGAAGGGAGAGTGCGTTCATGGCGAAGCTTCACATCATGGACACCACGATTCGTGACGGTCAACAAAGCCTGTGGGCGACCCGTATGTCGATCGGCGATATGCTGCCGATCCTTCCGCGCATGGACCGCGTCGGTTATTGGGCGATCGAGGCTTGGGGTGGAGCGACTTTCGATACGTGCCTGCGCTTCTTGGACGAGAATCCCTGGGAGCGTCTGCGCTCCATCAAGGCAAATACGCCGAACACCCCGCTCGCCATGCTTTCCCGCGGTCAGAACCTCGTGGGCTATAAGCATTATTCGCGTGAGATCTGCAACCGCTTCATCAAGGCTGCCAAGAGAAATGGCATCGATGTCTTCCGCGTATTCGATGCCTTAAACGATATCCGCAACATCGTCGACAATGCCGAGGCGATCAAGGAATGCGGCGGGCATTTCGAGGGCGCCATCTCGTATACCGTTTCACCCGTACATACGCTCGACAGCTATCTCGAGTACGGTCAAGCGCTTAAAGAGCTCGGTGCCGACTCCATCGCCATCAAGGATATGGCGGGCATGCTCACGCCGTATCGTACCGAGCGCATGGTCAAGGCGTTCAATGCCGAGATCGGTCTGCCAGTGCATATCCATTGCCACTATGTTGGCGGCATGGCGCCAGCCAACATCATCAAGGCTGCTGAGGCGGGTGCCGCCATCGCCGATACCGCGCATGCGCCGCTCGCATTCGGCAACAGCCATCCTGCGGTCGAGATGATCGTGGCGGCGCTTCAGGAAAGCCGCTACGATACCGGCCTTGACTTAGATCTCCTCTTCGAGATCGCCGAGTATTGGGAGGGGATCCGCAAGCGCGGCCATTACAAGCGCGGCGTCTCCTCGCTTATCCATATGCAGGTCTACTCGCATCAGGTTCCTGGCGGCATGATGAGCAACTTGGTAAGCCAGCTCGAGATCCAGAAGGCGGGCGATCGTCTGCCCGAGGTCATGCGTGAGATCCCGCTCGTCCGCGCCGAAGTCGGCTATCCGCCGCTCGTTACGCCGATGTCGCAGATCGTGGGCACCCAAGCGGTGTTCAACGTGCTCACGGGCAAGCGTTGGAGCGTCGTCTCGAAGGAGATGAAGGATTACATCTGCGGCTACTACGGCAAAGCGCCTGGTGCCATGGATCCCGAGATCGTGAAGAAGGTCGTCGGCGATTCGTCGATCTTGCCGCCCGACGTTGCGCCGGGTTCGCTTGTGACCACGACCTTCGATGAGGTTGCCGAGGAGATCGGCGATCTTGCCAAGACGGAAGAGGATGTGCTCATGTACGCCTTGTTCCCGAATGAGGCACGCACCTACTTGAGCAAGCATCCTACAGCCGAAAGCGTTGAGTTTCTGCTGGCGCAGGAGTCCAGCGGTACGAAGGAGGACGATTACGTGGATATCAATCAGATTCGTGAACTCACCGAGCTCGTTAAGAGCAGCGGTGTGGGCGAGATCGTCGTCGAGGAAGAGGGAATGCGCATCGCGGTGCGCATGCCGAGTGCGGCTGCAGTTGCCGTAGCCGCCCCCGTAGCGGCTGCCCCTGCGCCGCAAGCTGCTGAAGAGCCTGCTCCGAAGAAGGAGGCTCCCAAACAAGATGACAACGCGCGTCCTGCCAACTGGTATGCCGTACGCGCTCCCATGGTCGGCACCTTCTATGCTGCGCCAGCGCCAGGTGAGCCGCCGTTCGTGCAGGTCGGCGACGAGGTCGCTGCCCGTCAGACCTTATGCATCGTCGAGGCCATGAAGCTCATGAACGAGATCGAGGCAGAGGAGATGGGCACGGTTCGCGAGATCTGCGTCGAAGATGCGACGCCAGTGGAGTACGGCACGGTGCTGTTCTACATCGAGCCCATCAAATCGGGAGGTTCCGATGTTCAATAAGATCCTCATTGCCAATCGCGGTGAGGTGGCACTGCGCATCATGCGCGCCTGCAAGGAGCTGGGCGTAGCTACTGTCGCGGTGTACTCGACGGAAGATGCTGACACCTACCCGGTGCAATACGCCGATGAGCGCGTATGCATCGGTCCGGCACAAGCGACCAAGAGCTATCTGGTGATGTCCAACATCATCCAAGCGGCGCTCAACACGGGAGCCGAGGCCATCCATCCCGGTTACGGCTTCTTGGCCGAGAACGCGGATTTCGCACGGGCATGTGTTGACAACGGCCTCGTGTTCATCGGCCCATCGGCTGACTGCATCGACCGCATGGGCGATAAGAGCTCTGCTCGCGAGACCATGCGCATGGTGGGCGTTCCCACGGTTCCCGGATCGGATGGCTGCATCGATACCGTCGAGGAGGCGCGCCGCTTCGCCGATCGCGTCGGCTATCCGGTGCTCATCAAGGCAACGGCTGGCGGCGGCGGCAAGGGCATGCGCGAAGTGCATGATCCGGACGATCTCGAGAGCGCATATCGCGCCGCACGTGCGGAGGCTGGTGCCGCCTTTGGAAACGACGAGGTGTACCTGGAGAAGCTCGTGTTGCGTCCGCGCCATGTCGAGATCCAGGTGCTTGCGGATGACTTCGGAAATCGCGTCGCTTTATGCGAGCGCGACTGCTCGGTGCAGCGCCGCCATCAGAAGCTCATCGAGGAGGCTCCGTCCCCGGCTCTAAACGACCAGCTGCGCCGCCAGATGGGCGTTGCCGCCGTCAAGGCCATGCGCGCGGTCGATTATCGCAACGCGGGAACGGTCGAGTTCCTCTTGGCTCCCGATGGCCATTTCTACTTCATGGAGATGAACACGCGCGTGCAGGTCGAGCATCCCGTAACCGAGATGATCACCGGCACCGATATCATCAAGGAGCAGCTGCGTATCGCGTCAGGCGAGCCGATGAGCTGCGCTCGCCGTGCGCCATTCACACCGAATGGCCATGCAATCGAGATGCGCATCAACGCGGAGGATCCCGAGCACGGTTTCCGACCGTGCCCCGGCACGATCACGTGCTTCCAGGTTCCGAGCGGCCCGGGTGTTCGCCTCGAAACCTACATTCGCGAAGGCTCGCGCATCTCGCCGTATTACGATTCCTTAGTTGCCAAGCTCATCGTGCATGGCCAGGATCGTGACGAGGCGATATCTCGTGCACGCCGTGCGCTCGATGAATTCAAGATCGAGGGCATTGCAACGACGATACCATTCCATAAGCGCGTGCTCTCTAACGAGCAGTTCTGCGCTGGCGATGTAACAACGGATTTCATTGAGACTCAGATGGGGGATTTGTTATGAAAGATATCACGATCAGCGGTATGGTCCTCTCCTCGGCTGCCATCGAGACGATCGTCTCGCTTGCGGTCAAGAACGTCGAAGGAGTCGTCGGGCTTTCCGGTGCCGATCAATCGGCCGGTCCGATCGCGCGTCTGTTCGCAAGCGCGAGCAAGGAAGCGGTTGACGTCGATGTCAGCGAAGATGAGAAGCTCATCATCGCGGTGCGCCTTGAGGCCGAGTACGGCTATGTGCTGCCCGAGTTGGCCGACAAGGTCCGTACGGCCGTCGCCGATGCCATCGAGGTGCAGATCAACGCTCCTGTCGAGCGTATCGATGTGTATGTCGATGCCGTTCGCTTCAACTAGTACAAAGGGAAATCGGTTCCATCCTGCGACCTTGAGGAACGTTTAAATGGCTGCAAGGACTCACGAACATACGAAAGCGCGGCAGGCCGCCGTCAAGGTGCTCTATTCTGCTGAGATCTGCGAGGCCTCTCCGAAGGAGATCGTCTCGCAAGGGACGTATCCTGAAGAAGGCGGCATCATCGACGATTATGCGCTCACGCTCATCGAGGGCGTTGAAGAGCACGTCGAAGAGATCGACGAGCTCTTAAGCGATGCGTCTGAGAACTGGGCTGTCTCGCGTATGCCGATAATCGATCGATGCGTATTGCGCCTCGCCGCGTTCGAGATGCTCTATATCGATTCGGTGCCGCTGTCCGTCTCCATCAATGAGGCGGTAGAGCTGGCGAAGGCATTCGGCGGAGAAGACGAGTCGCATCGTTTCGTAAACGGCGTCCTCGGCAAGATCGCCGCAACGCTTTCGGGCGAAGAGTATGAGGAGGCGGATGAAGATGAGTGACGTGACGGATTACTCTCAGCTTAAGGAGCGCCTTGATCAGATCGTCGAGGCAGTGAGCGACGAGGGCAT
>JAUNJT010000046.1:275-3013 GCA_030533105.1 Eggerthellaceae bacterium | reverse complement strand
TCATCGCTAGGTGCGGTCGAGATCATCCTCACCGTGCATAGCATGATCGATTCCCCGAAAGATAGATTCATCTTCGATGTGGGGCATCAGGCCTATGCCCACAAGATGGTTACCGGCCGTCTTGCCGGGTTCGATCATCTCCGTGAGCTCGGAGGGATCTCGGGCTTCCCGAAGCCTTCGGAGAGCCCCCATGATGTGCATCCCTCAGGTCACGCGTCGGATTCCTTGTCCATCGCCGCGGGTTTGGCGAAGGCACGCGACTTGCGTGGCGGGGACGAGAAGATCGTCGTATTGATCGGCGATGCTTCGATTGCCGGCGGTATGGCATTCGAGGCCCTAAACAGCATCGGCCAGATGAACTCGCAACTCACCATCATCCTAAACGACAACGAGATGTCCATCTCCCACAACGTGGGCGGTCTTATGCACCATCTCGGTGCCTTGCGTGCTTCGAACACGTATCGTCAAACGCGCGATTACGTGTCGAACCGCATCGAGGATTCCAATGCTGCCATCAAGGCCATGGCCGGCTTCGGCTGGAGGGCGAAGGAATCCATGAAGCAGTTCTTCCTGCCGCAGGCCATGCTCTTCGAGCAGCTCGGCATCACGTGCACGCCTCCCATCGACGGGCACGACATCAGCGAGCTGCGTCGCGTGCTCAAGACTGCTCTTGCCACGAATGGCCCCGTACTCGTGCATGCATGCACCAAGAAGGGTGCGGGTTACGAGCCGGCTGAGACGAGCCCCGAGATCTTCCATGGGGTCGGTCCCTTCGATGTGGCGACGGGCGAGCAGAAGAAAAAGGCGGAGGGCGCACCTCCGTGCTTCACCGATGTGTTCGGTCAAGCGCTCATCAAGGAAGCGCGTGAGAACAAAGACATCATCGCGCTGACGGCGGCTATGGCTTCAGGTACGGGTCTTTCCGCATTCGAGCAGGAATTCCCCGACCGCTTCTTAGACGGCGGCATCGCCGAAGGTCATGTGGTCGGCACTGCGGCGGGTCTGGCGCTCGGTGGTAAGAAACCCGTTGTCGCAATCTATTCGACTTTCCTACAGCGTGCATTCGACCAGATGATCGTTGATGTGGCGTTGTGCAACTCCGATGTCGTTTTCTGCATCGACCGTGCGGGTGTCGTCGGCGAGGACGGCCCGACGCACCACGGCATCTTCGATTTGGCATATACGCGCATGATCCCCAACATGCGCGTGCTCGCTCCTTCGGATGAGGCCGAGTTGGTCAACGCCCTGCATACGGCACTTGCCATCGGAGGTCCCGTCGCGATCCGCTATCCCCGCGGAGCTGCAATGGGTACGCCGATTCCCGAAAAGGCGAGCGTGCTCCCGCTCGGTGAATCGCGCATTGTCCGTGCGGGCGAGGATGTTGCGATCCTGGCATTCGGCGACATGGTCGCCCGTAGCGTAGCCGCTGCCGAAATGCTTGAGAAGAAGGGCATTAGCGCACGCGTCGTTGACATGCGATGGGTGAAACCGCTCGATGCCAAGGCTATCTCCGATGCCGCGAAAACCAAACTGGTCGTCACGGTCGAGGACGGCATCGTTGCTGGTGGTGCAGGCGAAGGAGTCGTCGCGGAACTGGCCGCACAAGGCTTAAGCGTGCGCACCTTGCAGCTCGGCATCGATGATCGCTTCGTGGCGGGCGGTTCTGTCAACGAGCTGTTGTCCATGCTCGACCTCGACTCGGAAAGCATCGCACGCCGCATTCTTTCTTCCCTCGATAACGATTAGGCGCTATCGTCGAGGCGCACGGAGAGGAACCACGCATGGCCGTTACGTTCAAGCCTGTCGAAACACCCGAAGACCAGCACGTACTTGCCGATCTTGCCTCGCAGATCTGGTTCGAATATTGGCCCGAGCATATCGGGTATGCCCAAACCGAATACATGGTGCAGAACTTCCAGAGCATCGAGGCGATCACGCGCGATATGGCAGAGAACGGCTATGAGTATTGGTTCATCTGCGCCACCGACGATGATGGGGAAGAGCGTATCGTGGGTTATACCGGCGGGCATCCCGAACCCGAAACCAACCGTTACTTCATCTCGAAGATCTATCTTAGGGCCTGCGAGCGCGGCAAGCATTTCGCATCGCGGGTGTTCGAGTTCTACGACACGCTATGCAAAGACCGCGGCTTCTCTGCTATGTATTTGACGGTCAACAAGTACAACGAGCTTGCCATCCGCGCCTACGTGGGCAAGGGTTTTAAGACCATCGATTCCGTGGAGACCGACATCGGATGCGGCTTCATCATGGACGATTTCGTGATGCAGAAATCGGTGGAAGCGTAAAGCTAAAAAACGCGTATCATTCCTTCCGCCGACCCGCTTGCAAAGCGGGTTCGCCCCCGTGTCTTCCTTGACTTATCTGAAGCACTTCACTAAAGTGCTTTAGTGTATTAAAGCATGCAGACTCAACCTGTAGATGCCATGTCTGTCGGACGGTTCGCATGCGTGAAACGAAAAGGAGAGGAAGACATGAAAAAGAAGTTTGTAGCGATCGTGGCTGTGGCGGCAGCCCTTGTTCTTTGCTTCGGCATCCTGGCTGGCTGCTCGAGCAATTCGAAGGCAGCGAAGTACACGCTGCTCAACGAGACCCTGCAAGATGAGCACTTCGCCGTAGCCTTCAAGCTCGGTGATACCGATCTCGCGAATGCGATCAATCAAGGCATCGCGAACGTCGACAAGGACGGCACCGTGAAGAAGCTCTGCGAGAAGTATGGC
>JAUNJT010000046.1:0-265 GCA_030533105.1 Eggerthellaceae bacterium | reverse complement strand
GGCATCGATTATGCCAAGACCTGGTGCTTCAAGGCTCCCGAGTCCGCTGTCGACACCTCTGCCTTCAAGGGCCAGACGCTCAAGCTCGGCTTCGATAACGAATTCCCGCCCATGGGCTTCGTCGGTTCTGACGGCAAGGACACCGGTTTCGATCTCGAGCTTGCCAAGGCGGTATGCGACAACCTCGGCATGACGCTCGAGTGCCAGGCGATCGACTGGAATGCGAAGGACAGCCTGCTCGAGTCCGGCGTCATCAACTGCATCT
>JAUNJT010000007.1:21682-32117 GCA_030533105.1 Eggerthellaceae bacterium | reverse complement strand
ACATCAGGCGAATACACGAAACCAATTTCCCGTGAGCAGAAACACCGTCATCGATTTTTGCAGCTAGATCGATGTGCCCCGTCATGCTCGGCGAGATGGGTACCGTCGGCGTCGGCATGGCCGTGATGGTGACCGTCGTGTGGCTAGTCGCGACCTTCGTTGCCGACGCCATCATCAAGCGCAAGGCCGCCGCGGCAGTTATGGAGGCGTAATCATGGCTCTGGTTATCACCCTGCTCGCCGCTGCCATCGCCACCGTCGTGTGGTATGCAGCAGGCCAGAAGAACACGATGAAGATCGGCGTGCTCGCACTCATGTATTGGGGAGCTACGCTCATGTGGGTCGTCGATGGCATCGCTTGCCTCGCTGAAGGCGAAGCGTTCATCGAAATCATCGACACCGCCGCGATGTTCGACGATGCGATGCTCGGCCTTCTGGTCGTCACCGCCGGCCTTGCCGTTTGGGCAATCTATCTGCTCATCAAGGATCCGAAAGGCACAATCCGCAAATCATTCGCAGCCTAACACTCGGATAACAGGCTGTAACGAAAAACGGCAGGTAGAAAACCTGCCGTTTTTCGTTGTATACGGAAGAAACGACGCTTATTCGTCTATCCTTCCCCGGAACGCCCGGTACACGATGATGTGATAGATCAGCACAAGCGGCACACCGATGCACGCGATGATCGTCATCGCGAAGAGCGCCGTATCGCTCGAAGCCGCATTCGCGATCGTAATCGAATATGCCGGGTTGAGCGCTGGGATGATGTTCGGGAACATGCTCGCGAACGTCATACCCACAAGACCCACGCAACCGATGCCGGCAGAAACGATACCGAGCACATCGCGCTTGGGATCATCCATCCCGCATGCGATCACACCGACATCGCCGATGATGAAGAGCGCCGCGAAGATGACGGCAAGCACGTTCACGGAAAGGGTTCCGCCCGAGTTCGGCAGCACCGCTACGAAGAAGATGATCGCAGCAACCACGAATACGACCAAATCGACCGCAGCAAACAATCTGCGCAGTCGAGAAGCCTTCGCACGAAGTCCGCTGACAAGCGGAGCCTTCAAGCTGATCCACGCCGCGCCTTGCGTCAGCATGTGAACGAGACCGAGCACGCCGCATACCAGCGCGAACGGATTGAGCAGCGCAAGGAAGGTGCCCGTGTAATCGCCATGCGCATTCAGGGGCAATCCCTCGATGACATTGCCGATCGCAACGCCGAACAGAAGCGCCGGCAAGAAGCTGCCGATGAAGAAGCACACATCCCAGAGCTTCTCATGACCAGGCTCATGCGAGCGGTACTCGACAGACACCGCGCGGATGATCAAGCCGAACAGGACGAGCATGATGGCCAGATAGAAGCCTGAGAAGCTCGTCGCGTATGCAGGCGCGAACGCCGCGAACAGCGCACCGCCTGCGGTAAGGAGCCACACCTCGTTGCCGTCCCAAATCGGACCGACCGACGTGCGCAGGATGCGCTTGGTTTTCTCATCTTTCCCTAAGAACGGGTAAAGGACGCCAACGCCCAAATCGAACCCATCGAGAGCGAAGTACCCGATGATGAGCACAGCGATCAGGATGAACCAAAGGATACCTAAACCAGTCATCACTCAAGCACCCCCTCTCCCTCATCGTCAACAGGTGCGTCAGTCACCATGAACTTCGCAGGACCTTCCTTGACGGCGCGTGCGAAGGTCTTCCACCAGATGACGTAGATCACGGTGTATATCACGAGGAACAGCACCAGCGTGATGATGAGCATCCACGGATCGACCGCCAGTGAAACCGCATCGGCCGTCTTGAGCTCGCCGTACACGATCCACGGCTGACGGCCGAGCTCCGCGGTAAGCCAACCCATCTGGATGGCGATGATCGCGGCAATGGGGCCGATGAGTATGATGCGCAAGGGCCATTTCTTGCCCGCGAATGCGCCCCGCCAAACGGCAAGGCCGAGTAAAACGATGATCGCAAGCACGCCGATCAGAGCTACCATCAGGTGATACACCTGGAATATCGCATTGATGCCACCTGGCACCTCATCAGCTGGGAAGTCGTTCAAGCCGGGATACTGCGTATCGAAATCCCACGATGCCAAAAACGATGTGAAGCCGGGAATCGAGATCGCATGGAGCTCTTGCCCTTCTTCGTCAACCCATCCAATGAGCGACAGATCTGCTGCTTGGGTTTCGAACTGGCCCTCCATGGCCGCAAGCTTGGCAGGTTGCTCTTCCGCAACCACGACTGCCTGCATATGCGCGGCGGGAAGCATCAGGATGCCCGTAATCAGACCTGCGATGGCACCGATCTTGATGAGCTTGTCGGCCGCTTTGCCGTCGCGCCCTTTGAGCTTGTAGTAGGCACCCACGGCCAGGCACGTGAGCGCTCCCGTGATGAACAGAGCCAACAGCACGTGCAGATAACGCTGCATGGTGGAAGGGTTGAACGCAGCCTCGAAGAAGCTCGTCAAAACCGCCTTTGCTGCCGCACCCGAACCGATGACCTCATAGCCCGCAGGCGTTTGCATCCACGAGTTCGCGATGATGATCCACAAAGCCGACAGACAGGAGCCGAGCCATACCAGCCAGGCACTTACCAGATAGAACTTCGGCGAGACCTTGCCTTTACCGAACAAGAGAACACCCAAGAATACCGACTCGAGGAAGAAGGCGAACAGCGCCTCGGCTGCCAGGGGAGCTCCGAAGATGTCTCCCACGAACCTCGAATAGTCCGCCCAGTTCGTGCCGAATGAGAATTCGAGGGTGATACCCGTCGCCACACCGACGACGAAGGTCCCTGCGAACAAACGCAGCCAGAACCGAGCGAGTGCCTCATCATGAGCGTCTTTCGTCCTATAGGCCTTCGTTTGCAGGATCACGAGGATCATACCGAAACCGATGGAAAGCGGAACGAACATATAGTGGTATATCGCCGTCCCCGCAAACTGGAGCCTTGCCAAAAAGGTGGCGTCGAAAAAAACGTCCATGAGCACCTCCTCCCTTTTACGCGCAAACCACATAAAGCAGGCAGGTTCCCGACGCAAACGACGTCTGCCCCACCTAACTCATTGCCTTTATAATAGCAGGAGATAGACCTGCGATATGCGGGAACCTTCCGAAGAAATGAGTTTGCCGAAGCATGCAACTGCTCGATAAACAGATACTGGGATTTGCCGGGAGCAAGCGGGTGCTCGCGCTGCTCATCGCATCGGGCATACTCGATGCCGCAGCGATATTCGGACAGGCGGTTGGCCTTGCGCAGGCCATCGCGAATGTCTGGTACGGTGCGCAGATTCCAGAGCAGTGGCCATACCTGGCGCTTTTCCTTTGCTGCTTTATCGCCCGCCAAGTCATCTCAACTGCGCGATCTTTTTGCATGGAGCGGTTCTCGCAGCGCATCGGTACCGATTTGCGGCACGACTTAACCGAACATGCCTTCGACCAGGGGCAATCTTTCGTATCGTGCTTCGGAAGCGGTGCGGTCACGACAACGCTCATCGAAGGCGTCGCGCAGGTCGAGAACTACCTCTGGCTCATCCTTCCCAAAGTGGCCGATCTTTTCGCCATTCCGATTGCGCTTGCGGTAGCGCTGTTTGCACTCGACTGGGTCAGCGGCATCATCGCACTTGTCATGCTCCCCTTCATCATGCTGTACATGCGCTTCTTGGGACTCAATGCCAAGATGGCAGCCGAAGCGCAGCACGATCGCTATGAGCAGATGGCGAACCATTTCTCGGATACGCTGCGCGGCATCTCGACGCTGAAGTTCTTCGGCAAAAGCAAGGCATATGCGGAAAAGGTCTACGACATCAGCGAGAGATTCCGCAAGGCAACCATAAAGACCATCAGGGTTGCGACGCTTTCGAGCCTGGTCATCGATCTGTTCCGTACCTTCGCGCTTGCCGCGATCGCCATCATGCTGGGCTTTCGGCTCATGGACGGGTCGGTCTCTCTTATGCCCGCGCTCGCCGTGCTCATCATCGTGCCCGAGTTCTTCGGTGCGGTCAGAAGGTTCTCGACTGACTTCCACGCATCGTTAGACGGGAAGAACCAACTCGCCACCATCATGGCGATGCTTGAGAGTTCTCCCGATGCCGATCGGGCGCTGCCTAGACAAGACGCAGGCACCTTAGCTTGGAATGCGAATAGCCACTTGGAGCTGTGCGACGTCGGGCTTTCGCATATGGAAGAAGACGGCGCGTTGCATCGCGTGCTCCCAAACGTCAATGCAAAAGCTTGCGGTTTTTCGCGCATCGGCATCGTAGGGACAAGCGGCGCGGGCAAATCGACGCTCGCACAGATGCTCGCCGGCTTCTTAGATCCCGAATGCGGCACGATCAGATTAAACGAAGTGGACATTTCGACCCTGCACACAGATGAATGGCACAAGCATGTGGCTTTCATCCCGCAGAACCCGTATATCTTCCACGCATCGCTTGCCGATAACCTGCGCTTTTATGCTCCGGATGCCACTGACGAGGCACTCTCACGCGCCATCGACGCGATGCAGCTCGGAGAATTGATCGACGAACTCCCTTGCGGTCTCGATACCATCATCGGCCAAGGAGAGCGCCCGCTTTCGGGCGGACAAGCGCAGCGCATCGCGCTCGCACGGGCCTTCCTCGATGAATCGCGTACCATCATCGTATTCGATGAACCGACCGCGCATCTCGATATCGAAACCGAATATGCGCTCAAAGAGCCGATGCTCGCCCTCATGCAGAACAAGCTCGTGTTCTTCGCCACGCACCGCCTCCATTGGATGGCCGACATGGATGAGATCTGGGTACTCGATGGCGGTACCATCGCCGAGCGCGGAACGCTTGATGAGCTTCTCGCATGTGAAGGTGCGTATCGTACGCTGGCTACCCAGTTGCGTGGAGGTGAGTGCGCATGACGCGTTCATTCTCCTCCACCATCCAAAGCATCCGCCAAACCCTTGCGCATGATGAGTGGGTCAAACCGTATTTCAAGCTGTACCGCAAGGCGCTCGTCGTCTCGCTTGCACTCGGCATCCTTGCCATGGTGTTTGCGAGCGCCCTCATGTTCACCTCGGGATACCTCATCTCGCTTTCTGCCGAGCGTCCCGAAATCGGCGTCTGGGCATTGTTCATCCCGCTCGCATTCGTGCAGATCTTCGGCATCGGAAAGCCGTTCTTAAGCTTCTTCGAACGCTTGGAAAGCCATGACTGGATCTTGCACATGACGAGCAAGCTGAGGCTTCGCCTCTACCTATCTGTTGAGAAGGATGCAGCATTCTGGAGCCTCACGAAGCGCCTCGGAGACACGCTCGGACTCCTTTCGGAAGATACCGACCATCTGCAGAACCTGTATCTGCGCACCATCTTCCCCACCATCATCGCCACCGCGATCTGGCTCATCGCCACGATTGCGCTCGGCGTCATCTCGCCTTTAGTCGGACTATGCACCTTCGTCATCATCGGCATCTACACCATCGCGCTGCCCATCCTTTCCGTATACGTCAACGGTGCGCGCCAACAGCGCATCAAGGCGCACACGAACGAGCTGTACGCCGATGTCTACGATGACGTGCTGGGCATCGCCGACTGGACCTTCTCGGGACGCAAGGACGAGTTTGTCCGTCGCATCATGGACGCGCACGAGGCGATCCATCGGGAAGCACATGCGATGCACACGTTCAACAGAAAGCGTGATTTCGCGGGACAAGCGCTCTTCGCGCTTTTCGTGATAGGCATCTGCGTGTGGGCAAGCTATCACTTCGCAGCCGTGGTGCAAGCACCCGCCGCCACAGGTATCCTCGACCGCCCTGCAGATTGGGTCGCCGCATTCGTGCTCGGATTGTTCCCATTGCTCGAGGCATTCGTGCCGCTTTCTGACGCTGCCACGCAAGGCTTCTCTTATATCGATTCCATCAAACGGCTCAACGAGCTCGACAGCGTACCGGCCATCCTCGATGAACCATCCGATGAAACGCAATCGATGGTAGATGCGCAACCGAAAGAATGCGATGACGAGGCAAATGACGCTCGCATCGAACTTAAGGATGTATCGTTTGCATATGATGAGAAGCCCGTCCTTGAGTCTATCTCCCTTTGCGTCGAGCCAGGCGAAAAGCTCGCTATCCTCGGACCGAGCGGAGCAGGAAAATCGACGCTCGCTTCGCTTTTGCGCGGAGACCTAGTGCCCACATCGGGCAGCATCGCCATCGGAGGCGAAAGCCCGACAGCGCTCACAGACGATATCGCCAACCGCATCGGCATCATCCAGCAGGAAACCTACCTGTTCAACGCGACGCTGCTCGGCAACCTGCGCCTTGGCGATTCATCGATTAGCCGCGATCAAGCTCGCGATGCGCTTATCGCAGTAGGCCTCGAAGGACTCTTAGACAGGCTCCCCAAAGGTCTCGACACGATGGTTGATGAGGCAGGATGGCGCTTCTCTGGCGGAGAGCGGCATCGCATCGCAATCGCGCGCGTGCTGCTTCGGCAGACGCCTATCGTCATCCTCGACGAACCGATGGTCGGCCTCGATCCCCAAACCGAGCATGCGCTGCTCTCCACCATCTTCGAGGTGTTCTCAGACCGCACCGTCATCATGATCACGCATCATCTGCTCGACATCGATCGGTTCGATAAGGTCGTCTTCATCGAGCAGGGTGCCATCGCCTTAGAGGGCTCCCCCGCAAAGCTCGCGCGAACGAGCGAGCGATTCCGACAGCTGCTCGCCTTCGATCAGGGTGTATCATAGGAACGTAGGAGGTCATCGTGAGGATTCTCATCGTTCCCATGTTCGCGCTCTCGCCCATGAACGGGCCGTGGTCGCGCACGCAGACGATCTCCCGCGCGTTCCTCGCGTCAGGGCACGATGTGGTGATCGCCCGCGCAGATGACGGCAATTGCCAACATCCGGTAAGCTCTAAGGTGCTCACCCTGCCTGTGCCCTCCCCGCTCGGTCTTCCCATGGCGATCGCATCCCGCACGTTCCCCATTGCGACTAAACTCGGCATTGCTGGCCGCAAGCCCGTGAAGAGCTTCGAAGAGGTGCTGTGGCTCACGGGCAACCTCTCATACGACTACACGATGGAATGCGTGAATATACTGCGCGCATACATCCAAAACAAGCAGATCGACGCAGTGTATTCCGAATTCAACCTCGCCGCCATCATCGCGGCGAAGGCGGATGGGGTGCCCGTTGTCGGTTCGGTTTCGTATCCGACCCAGGCAACGTATGCGAACGCGAAGAAAAAGGCGAAGGGAATCAATCGCGCACTTTCGGAAGTGGGCCTTCCCCGCGCGGGTTCCGCGCTCAATCTCTTCACGTGGCTCGATTTCCGCTTCGTTCCCAGCTGTTATGAACTCGAACCCATGGAAGGGGCAAACCTGGCCTTCTGCGGCTTCCTAGAGGCTATAACGCCTGTTCAAGATACTGATCCTGAGACAGATGACCAGCGTGACGCATTGGTTTTCTATCTAGGCACGGGCACGGTACCGCGCAAGCGCCTCTATAGGGCGGTATGCGAAATCGCAGATGCGGTGCCCTATGAGCTCTACGTGGCAGGAGTGGATGAGTCCGATGCGCCCGCAAGTGCTGTAAATCGTAAAAACCTTCATTTCGGGAAGCGCTTCGATTTCTCCAAGCTGCTCCCCCATGCAGTCGCGTTCATCAACCATGGCGGGCAGAACTCCGTGATGACAGCACTCGAATACGGTGTACCGCAGATCATCTTCCCGGGTAAGGTGTTCGAGCGTCAATACAACGCTCAAAGCATTGTGAAGGCAGGAGCTGGCATCTGCATCGACGATTTCACGTCTGGAACAATCTCAGAAGCAATCGGGAAGCTTCGCTACGACGCCTCGCTCACCCGAAACGCAGCGGCGCTCCGCGAAAAGCTATCGAGCTTCGGAGGGACATCGTGCATCGTCGCGCACACGGAAGAGCTCGTGGCCGACCGCATCGTGAAGAAGCTCTTCCCGAAAAGAATCTCTTTGGATTAAGCGCCACGCTTTGCGCGCTAGCGGCGCATTTCACGCCCATACATCAGGCAGAAGATGGACCACGCGTACTATGATAGTCAACAATCATGCGGTACCTGGGAAATACAGGACGAAAAGCCAGATAGCCCGATCAGGAACATACCGTTCGCCGAAACCCCTTACATAGAATAATTAGATATTTACTAATCGTTTGATTATAATTATCATCCTTAATTAGTGCTTTAGATTTATGCATGCTTTTGAATCTTGCCAACAAAGGCACCGAGCAATCGGACTTGTAATAATATCTAGGCCCATACCCCTCCTGAGCCGCCTGTGAAGCCACGCATCCTGGGCGGCTCATTTTTTTCGTACCCATTATTTGGATTTACGGGAAGAACCCACGCTGCCATCTACAGGTTCGGTCGAGCAGGTTTCTCAAGGGTTTTCCTGAGAAGATTTGCGGTAACACGTGAAGCGTCGACAAGCAGGTCGCGCTCATCCTCGCCGAGAGTACTTAACGATTCTTCGAGCTTATCGCGCACTTTCTTCCGATGTGCCGAAATGAACTGTCTCCCCTTTTCGCTGAGCGTAAGGATAATCTGGCGACGGTTCTCGGGATCGACCTCACGTGTCACATAGCCTTTCGTTTCAAGTTCAACAGCGTTTCTGCTCACGTTTTGAGGTGGAAGACTCAAGTAGTTCGCGAGACCACCAGAACTGACAGGCTCGCACATGGCAACGCCGATGAGCGCGATAAGCTGCTGTTTGGTGAGGCCCCCTCTAACGGTGAATACATCGCGCTCAACGAGAGACCGATACAGCATCATGACATCAAGTGCGCTTTCGTAGCTTCGCGGCATTCCGCAAACCTCCCATAAGAATATAAGGAATTGATTACAGTCATAATAACCCCAGAATTGGCAAAATCTTGCGTAATAATTATCAGAAGAGTGCGTAGGCCCGCATCGAAGGATGCGGGCCTACATGATTATCTAGAGCTTGATATGCGAATTATCCGAACCAACCAATGGAATTCAGGCCAAGCATGTATGCCATGGCGATGAGAACCGTGACGGCCATGATGGGGAGACCGACCTTCGTGAAGCTCATGAAGGATATCGGATAACCCTCGCGGTTCGCAATCGAGGACAACACCACGTTTGCCGATGCACCGACGAGCGTGCCGTTGCCACCGAGGCATGCGCCGAGCGAAAGCGCCCACCACAGCGGAGCGACATCGACGCCCTGCGCGCCCATGACCGCGATGATGGGAATCATCGTGGCAACGAACGGGATGTTGTCCAGAATGGCGGAAAGGATCGCCGAGCCCCAGATGAGCACGATGATGAGCAGCACCGTGTCGCCGCCGGTTACATCGACCATCCATTTGCCGACCATCTCGATGACGCCGGTTTGAACCATGCCGCCGACGACCATGAACAATCCCAAGAAGAAGCCGATCGTCGTCCATTCGACGTCGTGGATGACTTTTTCCATATCGGCGCCCGAGGCGATGACGATGATCGCCGCGGCCGTCAACGCGATGATGCCCGATTCCAGATTGAGCGCACCATGCGCCATGAACGCCACGGTGACGAATACGATCATGGTGATGCTGAGCTTGAACAAGGATTCGTCCTTGATGGCATCCTTCTCGTTAAGATCCATCACGTGCTGCATATCTTCTGGATCAACGCCCAGATTGCGGCCGTACATGAACTTGAAGATGACGATGATTACCACCATGATGACGACGACGCACGGCGCATCGTACTCGATGAAATCGAAGAACGTAAGCCCCGCTTGCGAACCGATCATGATGTTGGGCGGATCGCCGATGAGCGTGGCGGTGCCACCGACGTTCGATGAGAGGATCTCCGCGATTAGAAACGGCGTGGCATCGATTTTCAGCATGCGGCACAACATGATGGTCATGGGGCCCATGAGCAAGATGGTGGTCACGTTATCCAAGAATGCCGAGAACACTGCCGTGATGATGCAGAATGCAATCATGATCTTCCACGGGTTGCCCTTGCAGATCTTTGCCGACTTGATGGCTACGAACTCGAACATGCCCGAAAGCTTCACGACGGCGACGAAGAGCATCATGCCGCAAAGCACCGCGAGCGTGTTGAAGTCGATCTCCTCCATGCCCTGTTCCCAGGTGAGAATGTTGACGGGATCGCCGAACAGAGGAGAGACAGCGGTGATGATAAGAATGACCACGGCACCCGCTAATGCAACGGCTGCACGGTGAATCTTCTCGGAAACCACAATCGCCATAACTACGACGAACACTATGACGGATATGATTTGCGCAGCTGTCAACGAGTTCCCTCCCCTCGTGCGTGTGCCCTCTAAGGCAGAGCACACTTTTGACAATCAGTATAATGCAGCACCTTCAAGAACGAGCTTCCCTACTACCCGAGCGGAATAATGTTCGGGTGAATCATTGCAGTTCGCTCTCGAAGAT
>JAUNJT010000007.1:0-21582 GCA_030533105.1 Eggerthellaceae bacterium | reverse complement strand
TACTACCCGAGCGGAATAATGTTCGGGTGAATCATTGCAGTTCGCTCTCGAAGATACGGCAAGCTCTTATTCCTCCGGGGTAATCTCTTCCCCTGAAGCAAGCTCCTTCGGAAAATCCTTCTTCCCCATCTCGGTTTGGCGGAACGTCTCCATGCGCTCCACGTAATTATCATGCATCGCATCACGGCGCTGCTCGTATGTCCTTTTGCCGTACTGCTTGCGTTGTCGTTCCACCATGAAAGCAACGAAGATAACGAATACTGCCGACAATATAGCGAGGAATAATTCCATAGCACCATGACGTTGGTAAAGCCTGAGTTATTCATTTTGGGTCTTGAGGACAAAACATTGCAGCAGGGCGCTTATGCACCCCGCATGCTTAGAATTGCGCGTAGATAGGTTCGAGCGGAGCGGCACCGAAGCCGTACGAACCGATGATGAGCATCAAGAAGATCAGCACGAACAGCACGACCCAACGCACGGCAAGGTTCTTGCCGCACAGCCATGCTGAGATGACCGTTCCGCGTTCTTCGATGATGCCAACCACCAAAAGGATCACGACCGCACCTGCGATTGCCACGAAATCCCCAGCCGACATGCCGATGGCAAGCACCGTACCGTTTGTGAACGATTCGAATGTGAAATCGGTCACCATCTGGCCGAACATCGCAAGGCCGGCATCAAGCCCTTCCGCACGGAAGAACAGCTCGCCGACGAAGATCACGATGAGCGTACGGAAGATCTGCAGACCCTTGTACCAGTTGCTCTCGCGACTGTAGTGCAGCTTTTCCGCCAGAGACTGAGCAAGAGGCTCGATGAAACCGCCCAGCAAGATGATGACGAAGTAATACATTCCGAAGAAGATATATTGCGAGCCTGCGCCGTGCCACAAGCCATTGGCGAACCACACGCAGAACAGCGTGATGGCACCCGCGACAAGCGGACCGTAACGGTTACCGATGGTCTTGCGAGCCGCTTTCGTTAAATTCTTCAGCGGCTTCGAGAGCGACACTGGATAGAAGATGTAGTCGCGCAGCCACGTGCCCAATGTGATGTGCCAGCGCTTCCAGAATTCGGATGCAGTGCGCGAGAAGAAGGGATGATTGAAGTTCTCCGGCAACTCGACACCGAAGATGCGCGCCGTTCCAAGCGCCACATCCATCGCACCTGAGAAGTCGCAGTACAGCTGCAACGTATAGGCAATGGCAGCAAGCGCAATAACCCCGCCATCATACGATGCATAATCAGCAAACACAGGTTTAACCAATAGGTTCAGGCGATCGGCAACGATGAGCTTTTTCGCGAGGCCCCACATGATGCGTACGGCGCCGCGATACAGGTTGTCCTTCTCTATATCGCGTCCAGCCCACAGGCTCTCAGCCGTCTGCGTGTAGCGGCAGATGGGACCCTCCATGATCTGGGGGAAGAAGCTTAGGAACAACGCCAAGCGTGCGACATTGCGATCGGCTTTCGCAGTGCCGCGGTACACGTCGAACACATACGATGCCGCCATGAGCGAGTAGAACGAGATGCCGATTGGTGCGCCGATCGTCGAAACGATCGGGTCTGCTTGCACGCCGAACAAAGACAGCAGCGACACGCCCACCGTGCTGAAGAACGTGAGGTATTTGAGCAGAGCCAAAAGCGCGATATTGATGCCAACGCCCACCGAGACCCAGATACGCATCGTACGCGCATACTGCGCTTTCAGTTCCTTACGACGCGATTTATCGGCTGCGATGAGCTCGTCACGCTGCGCAAGCAGCTTATCGAGCTTGATGCCCACACCGTAGATGGTAAGCGTTGAGATAAGAATGAATACGATGAGCTTCCCGCTGATGAGCCAGAAGAACACGTAACTGGCTAAAAGCAGCACAACCCAACGGAACCGTCGGGGAATGAGCGCATAGGCCACGATGACGACCGGAAGGAAGATCGCCAAGTAACTGATCGAGAAATACGAGTTCAAGCTCACAGCATACCGCTTTCAACCAAGCGTTTGGCTTAGTCGTCTTCCTCCATGAGGCGATTGACCAGATTCCAAATCGCAGCAGCGGAGTTGAAATTCGGCTCGACGATCTCGACGGCCGGAATCGTGATATCGAAGGCATCCTCAAGCTCTGCAACCAATGCGAGGATCGTCAGCGAATCGAGGACGCGCTTCGACACGAGCTCCTCGTTCGTCTCATAATCGACACCTGGCTTGAGTTCTTCTAAGATCTCGATGACTTCGTCCATGTTTTTTCCTTTCTATACGTTCACGCGGATATGACCGCGAGTTCCCCATGTTTCCTATGGCTTACCCGACATGCGCGCCTTCGGCATCGTATGCTTCGGGATCCGCTTTCAATCTATCCATGTAATCGTGATACTGCTCAAGCGCCTCATCCCAAGAAGCCCACTTCTCATCTCCCCGATGGTCGACAAGGCCATAGCTGGCAAGGTAATCCGCCATGCGCTGCGAGGTCTTTTTCGCACCGCGCCAATTGAGATGATTGCCCTTATCGCGCGTATCGGTCGACCAGTCGACAGGAGGCTTGTTCTCTCCCCTGTTCATATCGATGAAATCGATGCCGAATTCCTCGGCGATTCTCTCGGCCCCGTTGTGACGCGCCATGTTCCAATTAACCGTGGACGGCACGGCAAGTATGACGAGCTTCACTCCCCGCTGATCGCACATGTTCTTGATATCCTCGAGCAAGAAGCGGTTCACCTTGCTTATCTGTGCGACTTCGTCCGTTGGCGCCATGTAGTCGGGATTGGGAGCAGGCTCGGTACGCGCTTTCGCGTTATAGCCTCTATTGAAAAGCGAGTTGGTGTACTCGATAGGTTTCGTGAAATCGTCGATCGTCAGCGAGCACCAGCGATGATGGTAGAGAATGCCCGGGAAGGTCTGACGTAAGATCTCGCGTGCGAGATGCGCGAAATCGGAGGGATCGAAGAGCATGTCGCCTTCTATGAACACCACCTGGGGATTCTGCTTCTCGAACGTCTGCTCTAACAGGTAATGGACGAACGTCAGCTTCTCGCCATTCGCCGCGCAAACATACGAGGTATATCCGCTCTCCTCCCAGATGTCCATCGGGGAGATGGCGGTCGCAACGACGGAGTTGCCCACGAAGAGCGCATCGACGGTGTCTTCGGGTTCCGCGAGCACGCTATAGGTGCGCACGTCCATCATGCCCGCTTCCTCGGTATTGTTCTTGGGATGGAGCACGTGGCTCACGCCCGCGAGCAGAACGCACAATATGGCGCAAAACGCCACGCAAAGACCTGCGTATTTCAGGAAAGCCTTGCCACGCGAACGCTTCGCAGGCGCCTCAAGGGAAACGCTTACGTCATCGGATGCGACAGGTGCGCCAGATGCTTCGTTTAGGCTGATATCTTGTGGCGTATCGGTCATAATCCCCATTCAAGCATTATCTCGACTCGTTTAACTGCCAAGTCGGTTCGAAATCGCGCACGAGGCGCGCCTCGCCATTCGCATCGATCAGGCACACGCGCGGCAAATCGCGGCTCAAGAACAACGAGATGCCCTCCGTCATGCAGTATGCACCCGTATTGTCGAAACGCAGGATGTCGCCCGAGAACATACCGGGAAGCTCAAGCTGCTTGGCTAAGATATCGTTGACGGAGCAAAGCGAACCGCAGATGTTGAAGGGTTCGGGCTCGCCGACTTCGGTTCCTTTTTCGCGTAAAAGCGCGCACGTGGGCTGACGCATGGCAAGCGATTGTCCGTAGTACACCAGATGGTTCATGCCGCCATCGACGATGACGTAATTCTGCCCGTCATTGCGCTTAACATCCACCACGCTCGTCAAGAACGTCCCACACGATGCTGCGATGGAGCGCCCGAGCTCGAGTGAGATGGGTCCTTCGAAAGCGAACTGGTCGAGCAGCGCCGAAAACTCGGCGAAGAAAGCAGGCTCGTCGAACTCCTCGTCATCGAAATAAGGCACGGGGAAACCCGGCCCGAACTCCACCTCGCGGCACGAGAAGCCATAGTCCTCCTTAAGGCGGTCGATCATCTTGCGTACCTGACGCAGCTCACGCGCAAGGCGCTTTATGGAGGTCTTCTGCGTGCCCGAGAAATACTGGATGCCCCAGATGTCGAGATGCGGATCATCCGCGAACTCAGCGATGATGCTTATAACCTCGCTCTTGTCGAGGCCGAATTGATTACCACTCGTCAAACGCAAAAGCAGCGGGATGCGCGTATCGTATTTCTTCGCGAGATCGAGCAGCATATCGAATTGCAAACGCGACTCGATGGTATAGCGGCCCACCGGCGTATTCGCGGCGATGAGCTCCTCCATGTAGGCCGCATCCTTATTCACGCCTGAAACGACCAGCGTGCCTGGGCGCGGATCCTTCTTAAGGCAGATGCGGGCCTCGCCTTCCGAGCAAGCCTCGAAGCGTGCGACTTCGCCCGCCAATAGGTCGATGATGAACGTGTTCGCCTTCACGGCGTAGCACAGCTCGACGTTTGCCGGCAATGCAGCGCGAAGCGTCTCGATGCGCTTTTGCAAGACGCGCCCATCGAACACATAGAGCGGCGTGCCGAATCGCTTAGCCAATGCAAGCATCTCGTCCATGCCCTTACTCTCCCCTCTTCTCACGGCGCGCGGCCTTACGTGCTTCGCGTGCGCGTTTCTTTTCCTCAAGGTAGCGTGCGAGCAGCGCCTTGCGGTCGACTTTACCGTTTTTGGTAAGCGGCATGTCATCCACACGCGTAAGCGTGCTCGGAATCATGAACACGGGAAGCGCCTCTTGCGCTTGCGCGATGACCACAGCCTCATCGATATCACCCTCATAGAACGCATGGATGCGGCTCTTATCCGGATCGAAAGCGCTGCGGCAGCGCGTCACACCCTCGCAACGTTCGAATGCGACATCGATCTCCTCAAGCTCGATGCGATGCCCAAGATGCTTGATCTGGTTGTCCTTGCGCCCACAGAAATACAGCTCCCCGTCTTTGCTAAAGCGTGCCAAATCGCCTGTGCGGTACATGGTATCTGGCTCATCGGGGCGCAAGGGATTCTGCACGAACACGGCAGCCGTCTGTTCAGGCTGACCGTAATAGCCGAGCGCGAGCGAAGCACCGCGAACGCACATCTCCCCCACCTCATCGGGTTGCGTGATCAGGTGATCGGATGCATCGAGCACGAGCACCTCGCGATTCGGGAAGACCTCGCCAAGCGGCAGACCCTCCTCGTAGGCACGCGTGCGATCGACGATATGGTATGTGCAGTTGCAGGTGATCTCAGTGGGACCGTACAGGTTCACGAACAGCGCCTCAGGCAAACGCTCCATCCACGTCCGTAGATGGCGCATCGGCATGACCTCACCGCTGAACAGCACCTTGCGAACAGTCGGCAAGCCTGAATAATCGAGTCCGTGCAAGCTGCTGATCAAGCATAACGCCGCAACCGCCCAAATCATGACCGTCGCATTCTGCGCGTTCACATAGTCGAGGAGCGCAGCGGGTTGCGAGAACAACGGACGCGGGACGATTGCCAACGTGCCTCCGGCGCACATGGAGCTATAGATATCCTTGACGGACACATCGAAGTCGAATGGTGCTTGATTCGCGAAGATGTCGTCTGAGGTGAATCCGAAGGTATCGACGAAGCAGTCGATGAAATCGATGATCGCGCGATGGCTCACGCACACGCCCTTCGGCGTGCCTGTAGAACCCGAAGTGAAAAGAACGTACGCTGGATCGTTATCGGCCGTGCTTTGGCGGATGGCATCGAGCAACGCTTGGTTTACAGGTGCCGTAATCGATGATATGTCAGCGCAAGACGCTTCGGGAAGCACGCGGCTTGCGCGCTCCAAACCCTCTGCATCGGTGATCACATAAGCATGCTCGAGCGTTTCGAACATGCTTGTCAAACGGGAATCGGGCACGCTCGGATCGACGGGCACGTAGAAACCGCCCGCATACAGGATGCCGAAGAACGTGCGCAGCGTCTTAGCGCTCTTCTCCGCAAGCACCATCACCGGATGGCCCGCGACGTCATGTTTCGCTAATGCGCAACCAGCTGCCTTGCTGGCAAAAAGGAGCTCTGAGTAGGTCATTTCACCATGCTCGTCAGTTACTGCAATGGCGTCAGGGCGCGCGTATGCGCTCTGCTCGAGATACTCTAAAACATTATGTTGTTGGATCATTAGAATCCTGCGCCTTTGCTATATAAACTTAACCTTAAATTTTACCTGCTGAACATGTGATTATCAATGCAGGCAGCATGCTCTACAGGTCTTCAACACAGCGCCGCTCAATATGTTCCGCAAGTGCGCATCAAACAAAAACGGGAGGCGCGATATCGTGCCTCCCGCTCCATATGAAACCGTTTTAGATCGGCGTTATTTGTAGTGAGAATGCCTTACTCGCAAATCGCCATCGCACGCACCGGCATGCCCGTCGCATGCTCGATGTGCGGCCACATCACGATGATGATCGCACCCGTCGCCGGCACCTGATCGAGGTTGGCCATTGCCTCGAGCTGCAGATGGCCCGCCGCGAGCACATAGCGCTCGCATGCCAAATCTTCAGCCTTGGCAGCCTCGCGGCTCGCATCGGTATCGAAGGTCTCGTGGCCATTCGCCGCGATGCCGCGCTCCTCGTACAGATACTTGAGTGCATCGATGCTCCAACCAGGGCAATGCTCTCCGCCCTCTTCATCGAAGTTGTTGAGCGCATCGTTATCGGGCCAACGCTTGTACCAGTCGGTGCGCAACGCCACGAACGCGCCAGCAGGAATCTCGCCATTCGCCGCTTCAAACGCCTTGATGTCATCGACGGTGATGGCATATTCGATGTCTTCTTCCATCTGCGGCGTGATGTCGATGACGACGAGCGGATAGATCATCGACTCGGCGCCATATGCGTCGGATGCCGCCAGACCAGGCTCGAAATGCACAGGGAAATCGATGTGCGTACCGAACTGGCCGGGGAATTTGTAGGTATGGATGCGGCATTTCAGAATCGGGTTATCGTAGTCGAAGACCGTTTTGCACAAATCGACGACGCCCTCGGGCATGCCGCCCCAGTACGGGCTGTTCTCGTCAAGCGGATGGGTCAGGTCAACCCACTTGCATGACTTCAGTTTTTCCAAATCGGGCCACAGGCTCATTACGCTCTCCTTTTCTTATGCTCGTATCGTTTCACGCATGCACAGCATGCGCCTCATCCCATTATAGTGTTCCGCAGATTACATAATCGGCGGAACGTAAATCTTGTTGCGCGAGTCTGGGATCGCCTTCTTGGCGAGCTCTGTCAACCCGCTCGCCACCGTCGGCAAAAGCGCCGTCGGAATACCCATGAACATCATGTCCTCGCCGATATCGGTGGCAGCACGACAGCCGTAGCAGCCGAACGTGATATTCGGCTCATCGGTCATAATCGGATAGAGCACCGCCTCCACGCACATGGAGTTGAACCCGCTTGCATGGAAATCGAAGCGATGCCCTGTGTAATAGCTCATCGACATGCACAGCCACATCATCTGCTCAGGGGTTCCCGTGATGACGACGACCTCGGGATCGCGCACTGTCTTCGACAGGGGTGCAACGTAGGTTGCACGGCGGGAATTCGCAGGCAAGGTCGGACGTTCGGCAACCATCTGCGCAGCGGCTTCTGCCGAAACGACCTTATGGAAGAGCACGTAAATCTCGCCCGTTGCAAGCTTTTCCGGCACCCCGGTCATCCCGAAGATCGATGTGCCATCGGGGCAGGAATGCCTAAACGGCGGCATGAGGATGCTCGCACCGCGGCGGGCGGCCATCATCGCTTGGCAGAAGCGCAGGTTCTCGGGAGGCATGGGAACGTCGGGCAACAGCTCATCCTTGTCGATCAGGCTGACCGCAACGGGCTTCCAGCGCAGATCGAGCTTCTCCATGATGATGCGCTCCCACTCCGCGTATTGCGCATGCAGCTCCTTCGAGATGCCTTCCGCACGCGGCTCGCCAGCAAAGGGGTTGAAGGTGGCATCACCTATGGACTCGATGCTGATGGCACGCTGCGGACAATTGCCCGAACAGGTTTCGCAACCAACGCACGCATCGGGATCGACGGCAGCAGGATACCCATCGCGCCAATCGAGCACGTAGCAGGGGCAAAACGCAATGCACAGACCGCATTGAACGCAGCGCTCAGGTGCATGATTGATCTTGTAATCGGCCATAAAAACTCCTCGTCATCGCTGATATGCATAGCATACCATGGACAGATGGCGCATCTATGCGCGCGAAAGCTCCAATCCGAGCTCGGTGGCGACCCCATCGACTGGAAGATCGTGGGCTTCGATGCCGGGAAGCTCATCGAAAAGGAATGCATGCCGCGCAAGTCCGAGCGCATAGCCGCCGAAATCCTTTAGGAAGGTATCGTAGAAACCGCCGCCGTATCCTAGACGGAAGCATGCTGCATCGAAGGCTAAAGCGGGAACCAGGACAAGCGATACGTTCTCATTCGAGAGAGCCGAAACATCGACCTCCTTCGAAGCGTCGATTTCAGGCTCCTCGATACCCCATGCACTTCGTGAGAGTTCATCGCGGGAGGAAACCGTGAACCAGCGCATAAGACGCGTCTTTGGAACCACACGTGGGAGGACGACCGTTTTCCCATCGCTTAACGCCCTATCGATGATGCGCCATGTGTCGACTTCATCGGAAAAACTCGCATAGGCGAACACGATGGAGGCATCCTTGTACTGCTGCAGTGCGAACACATTCTCGGCGATACTCGCATCGATTGAAGCGCGTGCATCGTCACCGAGCGCAGCTCGGGAAGCGAGCAGCTCTTTACGCAATGCCTTCTTCTTGTCCGTATCCGATGTCATCTTCTCCCATTGCCCTTCAAAGCGTTTGCAATCGTTTTCCCAAGGATACCACGCCCAAGCCATCTCCCCGAGCGAAGTCGCACTTGCACGGCGCTAAATCCCCTGTCATACTCGATACGAGAGAGTTCCATCAACACTTACATCCATACCGCCTTTCATGCTCGTCGGAAGGAATCCGAGGTCGAGGAGGACGCTCATGTACGCGATCCAAGAAGGAGAAACCAGGCATACGACATGCGTGTTCTGCGATGGAGGCTGCCCGCTTCTCGTTAAAAAGCGCGATGGCGAGATCATCATCGCACCCGCGAACCCCGCCTCTCCGGCCATCTGCTCTAAGGCCATCAACTGGAAGGAGTACTGCTTCCATCCCGACCGCATCACCACCCCGCTCAAAAACGTCGGCACGCGCACCCAACCCATCTTCGAAGAAATCAGCTGGGATGTGGTGCTCGATGAGATTGCGGATAAGCTCTCCGCCCTCATTACCCGATACGGACCTGAGACGCTTGCCGTTGCCGAGATGACGGGCAACACGGGAATGGGAGGGATCACGCGGCGCTTCATGAACCATTTGGGCACGCCGAATTATTTCTCGCCATTGCTTCTATGCGTCGGCAACACCGCGCAAGTACACCGCACCGTGAACGGCTGGTACAACACAGCGAATTGGGATGTCACCGATCTTATCGTCTATTTCGGGCAGGATCGCAGCACCGAGCGTTGGCCTCGGGAACTCTACAATTTGAAGGCGGCACGCGAACGCGGTGCCAAGCTCATCGTCGTCGACCCACGTGTCACGAAGACCGCTGCGCTTGCAGATGAGCATCTCGCCATCCGCTACGGCACCGATGCCGCGCTTTTGCTTGCATGGATCAACGTCATCATCGAAGAAGGCCTTTACGACCACGCTTTCGTCGAAGGGCAGACTGTAGGCTTCTCGGAGCTTTCCGAGCGCGTACAGCAATATCCGCCCGACCGCGTTGCGGAAATCTGCGGCATCGACGCGGAAACCATCCGCAGAACCGCACGCATGTATGCGAATGCCCAGGCTGCCATCATCCCATGGGGCGTCGTCGGCGACATGCAAGCGAACTCGACTTCCGTGATCCGTGCCCAGGCGATTCTTCGTGCCATCTGCGGCTTCATGGGGAAATCGGAATTCGCCCTCGGTCCGAGCATCGGCGCGAAGAGCAATACCGAAATCGCTGATTTCGGGGCATTGCCGCAAGAACAACGCGAAAAGCAAATAGGCATGGACCGTTACCCGCTCATGAGCTTTGCCGGATTAGCATGTTATGAGGAAGCGTATCGGGCTATCGGACTCGATGCCCCGAGCGATATCGCCACATGCAGCGCTACCGCGCATCCTCAAAGCGTTTTCAAGACCATGGAAACGGGCGACCCCTACCCCGTGAAAGCTTTCATCTCCGTTGGCAACAACACCATCATGAGCTACGCCGACCAAGCGCAGGCCATACGCGGCTTTTCCGCATGCGAGCTTGTCGTCGTATACGAGCACTGGATGACACCGACCGCGCAACTCGCGGATTACGTCCTTCCAAGCGATGCGTGGACGGAGCGGGATACGCTCGGTCCAGGCATCGATATCGCACCGGCAGCCACGTTCAACCAAGGGTTCGCAGAACCGGTCGGCGAATGCAAGGATTGGTATTTCGTCATCAAGGGTCTAGCTGACCGCATGGGTCTAAAAGATGTGTTCCCATGGGCGGATAAGTACGCGTATTTCGACTACGTGCTTGAAGATGCGCACGTTACCTATAAAGAAGCCTGCGCAAAGCCCGCACTTGCCAAAAAGCTCGCAGCTCCAGGGAAGTTCCTCACGCCGTCAGGCAAGGTCGAGCTTTACTCATCGGTGTTGGAAAAGCTCGGATGCGATCCGCTCCCCTCCTATATCGAGCATAAAGAACCCGACTGGGACCCTGCGGGCTACCCCTTCGTCATCTATGCCGGTACGCGCGACGATGCGGCATACAACACGAACCATCATCAAATCCCCTCCTTGCGCGCACGCCTACCCGAGCCGGTCGTCTTCATCAATCCGAAAGACGCCGAATCATTAAATCTTGAAACGGGCTCGTGGTGCCGTGTGATAACAAATCACGGCAGCGTGGAGATGCAGGTGCTCGCTGATGAGGCGCAACCGCAAGGGACGTTGCGTATACCGCACGGTTGGTGGAAGCCCGAACTCCCGCAAGGCCTTGACAACGGGCTAAGCGGCGCTGTGCTGTATAACGATGGCGTACTGTTCTCGGGAGATGATTGGAATCTCGACCCCGTGCAGGGTCTTCCGAATCTGCGCGGCGGCATCCACGCGCGCATCGAAGCGATTTAGAGCTTTCGAGAATACGCGACGCGCTGGCCATAGAGCACGCGCGTTTCCTCGCCGCGCGATGATGCCTCAAGCAGCGCCTCGTCGACCGCAAGCGCATCCTTTTGCGCAAGCACCACGACAGTCGAGCCGCCGTACTGGAAATAGCCCTTCTCCTGACCTTTCTCGACAGCGCCTGAGAAAGGATGGTTCACGATGCGCCCTACTAGAAGCGCGCCGACTTCCATCAAGATCAATTGCCCGAAAGCCTCGGTATCAAGCTCGACGTACTCACGCGTATTCTGCTTGTAGATGGGCATTTCCTCGTTCGCAAGCGGACTCACCGTATGGAGTACGCCCTCGATCCTTCGCGGCGTTCCCACAACACCCGATGCCGGGAAGCAATACCTATGGTAATCATCGACGGACAAACGGAAGATGAACGCATATCCGCCTTCGTAGCGCTTGGCGACCACCGCATCGCGCAATAGCGTCGCCGCCGTATATGCCGTGCCCTTGAGCACCATCCTGCCGTGTGCGGTGATGGGAAGCACCGTTAACCGGCTGTCAGCAGGGCTTATGAGCGCGCGCGGGTCATCATCGATCGGACGCATTTCCGGTTTGATGGTGCGGCTGAAGCAGTCGTTGAAGGTCTCGAACGGCGCACCTTCGAACTGCGAGATATCGATATCATTCGCACGGATGAAGGGGTCGACGAGCGGTTTCGAGAGCTTCGTATCCAGAAATGCCCCAGCTACCTTCGAGACGCCTGGGCGTACCAAAGCGCGCAAAAGCACACGTCCTGCTGGATTACGGTAAAGGAATCGCGTCGCTTTCTGCTGAAAGCCCTCGGGCTGCGGTGCTTGTATTTGGGACGCAGCGTCAGACATGTTCGATCACCATCAGGCTATCAGTCGGTATCGTCTGAGAGGCGTAGCTGACCATTCGGCTTGATGACTCCCTGCGTATCATCGGAATTCTTCTGATTCGAAGGAGTGATGCCGGAAAGACCGCCCTCCTCGTTCTCGAACGCAGCATCTTCGTTTTCGGTGAATGCACTCACAATCGGGTTCGAATCGACGGTGAAGCGCGGCGGCCTGAATTCGGTTAGCGCGAACACGACGAACACGCAGAACGCCAAGATGGCCATGACGATGATGAGGGCCTTCAGGTTCGGCTTGGGCATATGGAAGTCGTAGATGTACGCGAAGCCGACCACGATGAGCATCAGATGCAAGAGGATGTAGAACAGAAGCGCGGGGACGAAGAATTGGAACGCGAACACGATAGGCAAGATCACGGCAATCGACGTTACAGGAAGGCCATGATAGTACTTCGCCGTGCGTGACTCCTCCACCTGCTGGCGCTTCGTTTCGAGCACGTTGAAATACGCCAGACGGATGACGGCACATAATGCGAAGAAGCATACGCAGATGATGCCGATGACGCCGCGGCAGCCAAGCATGTAGCACAGGATCGCGGGGAACACGCCGAAGCACACGACATCGCACAAAGAGTCGAGTTGGATGCCGTAATTGCGCTCGTCCTCGGTGCTTATCTCGCGCGTGCGGGCGATGCGTCCATCGAAGGCATCGCACACGCCCGAGATCATCAAGCACAAAATCGCGGCCTTGTAATTGCCATGCAAACACTGCGTCATGCCGACGATGGAAACCACCAAGCCGACGAACGTCAGGATAACCGTGTAATTATAAAAGCCTACGAAGCGCTTCATGTTGTTGTTCCCGTATTACGCTTCTTCGCCTCCGCTTTGAAGACGAAAGAAGAGACTACCGTCATTACCGCACAAATTAACAACTGTATATAATAACTCAACCCACGGCTGACAACCATACCCGCGAGCACCTTGTCTGGACCGAAGATGTCACGGAAGATGACGAGGAACATATTCTCGCTCACACCCATGCCACCGGGCAGCGGAAGCATATCAACCGAAACCGAGATCATTCCCTGCAAGGTCGTCGTCAGCCAGAAGTAGTCGTAACCGAGCGAGAACGCCGCGTACGTCAGCCACGTGACCACGAACAATGCCCAGCGTTGCACGAACGTGATGAGGAACACCTTCACGACAAGTAAGCCGTGCGTCGCGATGAACGTGCTCGTACCCGCATATTGCGCGCAGAAGCGATCGACGCGTTCCTGCTGCTTCGGAAGGTCCTTGAATGGTCTGAAGCGGTTGATGGTGCGCAAGCACCAACCGGCGAACTTCTCGACGATGCTGGGGCGGAACACCACGAACAGCAAGAGCACGATGAACACCACGTTGAGCGCCATGCCGAGATACACAAGCCACATCGTCGGCTCCAGATAGGCCATGACCGATGCGGGTCTGATGATCAAAACGACTGCGCCTATGATGACGAGCACCATCTTGTAGACGATGGTCACGACCGCGAGGATCACCGTCGAGATCGCGACGGGAATGCCGGCCTTGCGCATCGCGAGCAGCTGCATCGGCTGACCGCCAGAAGCCGAGGGCGTGATGGCGGAATAGAAGAACCCGATGAACGAGAAGAAGGCACAATGGGTCTTTCTGACCTTGATGCCGACCGCCCGAAACATGATGTAGAAAATCGCCGATTCGCCGAGGATGAAAATCAATACGCAGATAAGCGATGGGATGAGGAATATCGGACGATAATCCTCGAGATACAAGAGGAGCTGATCCAAATCCTGGCCATAGAAGACCGACCACAGGGTCAACGCGAACACGATGACGAGAAACGCTATGTTCAGCAGCTTCTTCTTCACGCGAAACGACTCCTCCATCTCCTTTCGTGCTAACTTTTTATTATAGGCTAGTCGACCATAACGCCGCGAATGGACACGCAAATTACACCTTAGAGCGCTTTTCGTTGAAAAACTCGGCTTTCCTGAATACCTAATCCAGCCATGTGCGCAGCATTGTCTCCTGTTTTTCCTTATAATCGGTTTGTCGAAAGGATTGCCATGACTGCTCAAATCATCCTGGAAGGCGAGACCTTCCCGCTGAACACCTCATGCTCCACCGTCTTGCAAGCCATCCAAGAGGCCGGCATCGACTTCGCTGCTCCTTGCGGCGGTCGCGGTACATGCCGCAAATGCGCCGTATGGGTGCGTGACGAAAAGGGCTTGCGCAGCGAGCTCGCCTGCGAGATAGCCCCCACCGAGAACATGATGGTGCAAATCGAGCGCGCGAAGCCCATGACCATCTCGGAAACAGGTTCCACAAGCGCCTTTGCGGCTGACATAAGCGATACGGGCTATGGCATCGCCATCGACGTCGGCACGACCACCGTCGTCGTGCGCCTCATCGAGATGTCTTCCGGAAAATGCATCGCCACGACCAGCCGTCCCAACCCCCAAATCGTCTTCGGCTCCGATGTCATCGCACGTATCAGCGCGAGCGTCGCCGGATCGCTCGACGCCATGACGAAGCTGATCGATTCGTCTCTTGCCGAAATGGTCAAGATGCTGTGCGACCAATGCAGTGTCGATCCAAAAGACATCATCGGTGCGACGCTTGCAGGCAATACCGTCATGGAATCCATCGCCGCAGGTATAAGCCCCGACCCCATCGGCGTAAACCCGTTCATCCCCTTAAGCTATTTCGGTGAGGAGATCGCTATCGAGGGAGTGAGCGAGCATACGTATTTCGTGGAATGCATGAGCGGTTATGTCGGAGGCGACATCACCGCGGACATCCTCGCAACCAGGCTCACCGAATCGCCGAAGCTCAGATTGATGCTCGACCTTGGCACGAATGGCGAGATGGCGCTGGGCAACAAGGATCGCCTGGTCACGTGCGCTACCGCTGCTGGACCCGTTTTCGAAGGTGCGAACATCACATTCGGCATGCCCGCGCGTCTGGGCGCGATCAACCGCGTGACCTTCGATGGGAACGACATCGTCCTTACCACCGTAGGAGATGCCGAGCCATTCGGCATCTGCGGCACGGGCATCATCGATGCCACAGCCATTCTGGTCGAAACCGGCATCGTCGATGAAACCGGTTACATGTCAACCGCAGACGAGCTTGATGATGATATACCTGCCGCGCTCGCAGCCCGCATCTTCGAAGGCGAGAAGGGTGCGATGTTCAAGCTAGCGGAGAACATCTATCTGACCCAAGGGGACATCCGCAACGTACAGCTTGCCAAGGCAGCCGTTTCCGCAGGTGTGCTGACGCTCGTCGACACCTACGAGACGACGCTCGATGCCATCGATGAATTGGTCATCGCAGGAGGATTCGGCAGCTATCTCAATATCGAATCGGCAGCCATCGTCGGCCTTTTCCCGGAAGAGCTGAAAGATCGCGCGAAAAGCATCGGCAACACCGCCATCGAAGGCGCGATGGCGCTTCTCATCAATGCCCACGCGCGCAAGCAAGAGAGGATAATTGCTGAGATGGCCGAATACGTCGAGCTGTCAACTGAGTTGAAGTTCAACCAGTATTACGTCGACTGCATGATGTTTTAGAGAATCGCGGATGCGGATCGGATGATTCAGCAAAATCGCCCCAATCAAGCTTCGGAAGAGGGCTTTACGGGAACGGGTGGTGTCACCTTCGCCGTGGCCGTCTCGGCCGATGCGGCTACATTCGAATCAGATGATGACTCGGCAGCTTTTTCGCGCGCGTTCTTGCGCTTAGATGCAAGGCTACCGGTTTTCGGGCGGATATACGCTCCGCAATACGGGCACCAACGAAGCCCCATCTCGACGTTGCGATGGCATAAGGGGCATATGTTCTTATCGGGGTCTGGAACGACTCCCGCGCATTTCCCGCAGCCGAAGCACTGATAGCACATCTGAGATTTCCACTTTCGTCTTGAAAACCCAAGCCCGTTTGCATGCCAATTATATAGCGAAAACGAAGCAGAAACCGCGTGCTCCTCGGTAATCGAATGCGATTGCCCCGTATGCTTCTATGTGCCCATCATCACGGCGCGCCTTGAAAAAAATAATGAAAAGGGCGCTATTTTGCTCTTGCATGAGACGTTTTTTTCATATAATTGTGCCCGTGCGCAAACAGGTTTGTGAGACGTTTGCTTGTTTTGTTGGCAGAAACCAAACCGAAAGCAGAGAGATGAGAGTCATTATCAGTGCGGATCGCACAAGCGATCTACCCGATGAAGTTCAACAGGAATTCACCGTTCCACTCGTCCCCTACCACATCATCCTTGAGGGTAAAGACTATCTCGATAGCGTGACGATCACGCTCGAGGAGATATTCGCCCGCTTCAAGAGTGCGGGAGCATATCCCCTTACCGCAGCCGTGAACGTCGACGAATACGTTTCCTTCTTCAATCTGATCAAGGAATCGTGCGGAGAGCCATGCGAGATCGTGCATATCACGCTCGGCAGTTCTCTGACTAGCTCATATCAGAATTGCGTCCTTGCGGCAGAAAAGGTCGGAGGCGTGTATCCGGTCGATTCATGCACGCTGTGCTCCGCAACGGGATTGATGGTCATGGATGCGTGCAGGATGGCGAAAGAGGGCAAGAGCGCACTCGAGATCAAGGCGTGGTTGCACGCCCGCCGTAACAACTATCGCGCAAGCTTCATCATCGATTCCTGCGATTTCTTGAAAGCAGGCGGACGTTGCTCCTCGATCGCAGCACTCGCTACATCGAAGTTGCGCATCAAGCCATGCGTCACCGTCGACAACAGCGCTCAGGGAGCCTTGAAGGTCCAGAGAACCTACCGAGGCAAGATGGAACGCGTGCTGAAACACTATATGCGCGATCTGCTCAAGCAGTACCCGAATATCGACCCGAGCGAGTGCGTCCTCGCCACGACGCAACTAAACCCGCTAGAGGACGAGCGTCTCGCCATGAAGGCGTATCTCGAGAAGGAAGGTGCCTTCGAGAAGATCTACATGGCAACGGCGAGCTGCACCATCGGCTCGCACTGCGGTCCCGGCACCTATGCGCTCCTGTTCCGCACGCTGTAGCGCGCACCATCGATAAGCTAAACAAGAAGGCTCGTGCTCCAGTTACGTTGCACGAGCCTTCCTATATGTATCGTTTATGAAGAAATCAGCGGCCGATCAGCCTTAAGGCTTCCTCGCGCGTCTTGATATCGGTCTTCATCGAACCGCGCACAGCAGATGTCACCGTCGTAGATCCCGGCTTCTTGATGCCGCGGATCGTCATGCACATGTGCTCCGCCTCGACAACGACTAAAACGCCGCGAACATCGAGATGCTCGACGAACGCATCGGCGATCTGCGAAGTCAGACGCTCCTGGAGCTGCAGGCGATGTGAGAAACCCTCGACGACGCGGGCAACCTTCGAAAGGCCGGTAACACGTCCTTGGCGCGGGATATACGCCACATGCGCAACGCCGACGAAAGGCAGCAGGTGATGCTCGCACATGCTTGAAAACGGAATGTCCTTCACGATGATCATCTCTTCGTGATTGCTCTCATGGAACTGCTTGAGCAAGTGAGCCTGCGGCTCCTCGAACATGCCGTACAGAAGCTCTGCGTACATGCGCGCAACGCGCGCAGGCGTTTCGAGCAAACCCTCCCTATCGGGATCCTCGCCGATTGCGAACAAAAGCTCGCGGACGGCGGCTTCAGCGCGCGGCTGATCGATCTGGTCGGTTACGCCTGTCTTGTTGATGGAGTGCCCTTCGTAGACATCGGCCATGATTACCCCTTCTTTTTCTTCGCGTATGCTATCCAGTACAGGATACCAACAAATACCGCACCGCCGATGATGTTTCCGACCGTTGCGGCAGAAATGTTATACAGCACACCGCCGAACGTGAGCGCATCGATGTTCGCGGCGCCGGTGTAGGCGAAGCCGGAAAGCTTCATGAACAGACCCATCGGCAAGAAGAACATGTTCGCCACGCAGTGCTCGAAACCGCAAGCGACGAAGGCCATGATCGGAAGGAGCACGCTGAAGAACTTGTCGACGATGGTGCGGGCACCGAACGAGATCCAAACGGCCAGGCAGACGAGGAAGTTGCACATGAGGCCCTTGAGGCACAAAACGCCCCATGCCTGATCGATCTTGCTTGCGGCAACGGTGATCATCGCATTGCCGACGGCACCGCCGTTATTGCCCGCGTAATTCGCGAAATACAGGATGCAGACCATGATCAGCGAACCGACGAGGTTGCCGAGGAAGACGACCAACCAGCTTAAGAGCATCTTCTTCCAACCGTATTTGCCGGAAAGACGGCCGCAGATCATCAGGCAGTTGCCCGTGAACAGCTCCGCGCCTGCAGCGACGACCAAGAACAGGCCGAGTGCGAACACGAGGCCGCCGAGAAGCTGGCTCGTTGCGAAACTGAAGGTCGCATCGGACTTCACGAGGAGCATGAACATACCGCCCATGCCGATGAACAAACCCGCTGCGATGGCAAGGATGAATGCCTTGCCTCTAGGCATCTCGGCTTTCGTCACGCCGAGCGTTTCCGCTTTCGCCTCGATATCGGCAGGGCCGAGCGCATCGGGGCGAAGCGCTTGTATCTCTGATGCCTCCAAGGCCATCGAAATACTCCTTTCAACATTGAGCCGCTTTATGCGTGCTCACATTCCAAACAATGCGTCACATACGTGACAGTGCGCAAGCGGCGCCAAGCATCGCCGGTTCGAGAATCATACAAACCAACGCTGCTTCATGCCGCTTCGCTGCTAGAACGCTGTTTGCGGGCGCCCCCTTTATGGAAGCGCCCGCAATACGTCAATCGTTACTTGCGCAAAAGGTTACTGCTGGACGGGACCGAAACAACCCTCACGATAACCGGTGATGTAATCCATGCAGAACTCATCCTCGCCGAGCAGTGCGTTGGTGGCGAAGATGATGCCCATCATGTCGCGGTTCAGCGGATCGACGATAGCGGAATCCATGCCAGCCTGCATAGAGAGGCACATGAACGCCATGTTGATCATCTTGCGAACAGGCATCTGATAGGAGATGTTCGAAAGACCAGAGGTGATGTGGCAACGAGGCTCGGTGGCCTTGATCTGACGGCAAACCTCACCGAAGGTCAAGAACGCCTCTTCGTTTGCACCAAGGGTCTCAACCAGCGGATCGAAGTAGAGCTGCTCGGGCTTGACGCCATATTCCTTGGCCTTCTCGAGAACCTTCTTGAAGTTGTCGACACGACCCTCGGCGTCGGACGGAATGCCGCGAACATCGTCGTCGAGCATGATGACTGCGCCCCACTGGGTGCCGGCGATGACCGGGAACACCTTGTCGCACTTGCCTTCGCACAGAGATGCGGAGTTGATGAGACCAGGAGCGTTGCAGAGCTTCATTGCCTCGAGCAGAAGGTCAACGTTGGGGCTGTCGAGAGCGATCGGGGTGTCGGTGACTTCCTGGATGAGGCCGATGAGCCACTCCATGTACTCGAGCGTGTCGCCGATGCCCGACGTGGTGGCCGGAGAGCAGTCGATATAGTCTGCGCCAGCCTCGGCCTGCTTGAGGGCGATTTCCTTGATGTACTCTTCGTCATGCTCCTCGATGGCCTTGCACGTGCGGGGAACAAAACCGTTGATCTTCTCGCCGATGATGATCATGTTCTCAAGATTTTCCATTGATAATCCTTTCCAAAATGGGTGAACAATCTATTCAGCGCGGCAGCGTTTGCGCTGCCACGCAGGATTCCTACAGTCCAGCGACCTGCTTTGCAGCCTCAACGACATGGCTTACGAGAACGGCCGTGGTGACCGATCCCACGCCACCGGGAACAGGAGTGATGGCATCGACGATCGGCTCGACCTCGTCGAACTTCACATCGCCGCACAGCTTGCCCTTCTCCTCGTTCCAGCCGATGCCCACGTCGATGACGGTTTGACCCGGCTTGAAGTACTCAGCGCCGATGGTCTCCATGCGACCTGCGGCAACGACGACGATGTCGGCTTCTTTGGTGATGGAGGGCATGTCGACCGTCTTGGTATGGCACGTGGTGACCGTGGCATTGGCACCCATGAGCATCATGCTCACCGGCTTGCCGATGACCAGGCTGCGACCGATGACGGCAGCGCGCTTGCCCTTGGGGTCGATACCGTAGTGCGCAAGGATCTCCATGCATGCCTGAGCGGTGCAAGGGGCATAGCCCTCGCCCTTGCCCGTGAACACATGCGCGAGCGATGCGATCGTCGCCGCGTCGACGTCCTTGCACGCTGCAAGCGCTTCGCAGCACGCTTCCTCATTCAGCTGCTTGGGCAGCGGACGGAACATGAGCACGCCGTGAACCGCTTCGTCGGCGTTCAGGTCGGCGATGGCCTGCATCATGGTGTCCTGATCGACGTCGGCAGGAAGCACGACGTTTTTGACCTCGACGCCTGCGGCAGCGCAGCGCTTCGTAGCGCCACGCTCGTAGGACAGATCGTCATCGCGCTCGCCTACGCGCAGGATGGCCAGGCAAGGGATGACGCCTTTGGCCTTGCAGGCCTCGACATCGGCAGCAGCACGCTCGGCTAAAGCAGCGGCAACCGGAGCGCCTTTCAAAAGTTCAGCCATTGAATCCTCCTGTTCTTAGACCAAGCGTGACAACACGGCTTGGTAGATCGTATCGGCCTTCGCGCAATACTCATCGAGCATCGCGTTGGCCTTCACATTCAGTTCCTCAGCACGCGCGCGCTCGGCCATGGCCTTCGTATTGATGAAGACGTTCAGGCTTGCGGCCTGCAGCGCGGACTTCAGGCAAATCACACCGCAGCCGGCATCGCTGATGGCGAGCGCAGAGCCCTTGGCAGCGTATTCCTCGCACAGATCGATGGACTCGCAGCATGCTTCCATGATGCCCATGGGAACGGCGCAGCACTCTTCGAGGCAGACGGCCATGACCTCGGCCTTGTAAGCCTGCTGCTCGGGGGTATCCTTCGGGAGGCCATAGGCCTTCGAAAGCGGCTCGAACACCTCGGCATCCTTCGCAACGAGCTCGAGCAAACGCTTCTCGAGCGCATCGGCCTTCTCGTTTAGCGCGATGATGTCGGCTTCCACATCAGCGTACTTCTTCTTGCCAACGGTCAGCGAGCCGACCATGTTGCCAAGCGCCATGCCGATGGAACCGACGAGTGCAGCAGCGCCACCGCCACCGGGAACCGGTGCCTTCGTGGCGAGCACTGCAACGAAATCCTCGCAGCTCAGTTTCGTCGATGATTCCACTTAGAAACTCCTTATCGTCATCGTGGTCACATACATGGTGAAAGGGAGGTTCTTTCGTTTCGAACCTCCCTTTTGGAAATGCTTGATTAGAACAGACCGGTGATCTTGCCGTTCTCGTCAACGTCGATCTTCTCGGCCGACGGAACCTTCGGCAGACCAGGCATGGTCATGATGTCGCCGGTGAGGGCAACGATGAAGCCAGCGCCAGCGGAGATCTTGAGGTTGCGGACCGTGATGCGGAAGTCCTTCGGGGCGCCCAGCTTGGAGGCGTCGTCGGTGAAGG
>JAUNJT010000105.1 GCA_030533105.1 Eggerthellaceae bacterium | reverse complement strand
GGCCTTCATCGAACAGCCCGAAGCACTCCGTGAACAGCACGTTGCATTTCAGGTTATGCTCTGCCTTGATAACATCCATGGCATCTTCGATGATTTCGCCTAGCGTCATGGATTCGCACAGCGCTCGCGCATTCACCACGATGGCCATGGCAGTATATTCATGCTCAAGCCTATGGTCGTATTGGATATCGTAATCCACACCCAAAAGCGATGCCTTCACAAAGTCCTCACCCTCACCCGCCGCAAACAACTTCAAGTGCGGCACATTTCGCTTCGCCTCGATGAGCCCATCGCGGATTGCCTCGATGAAGTCGTCGACCACTTGGTTGAAATCGATGTTGCTCTCATCGCGAACCGATGCGAAGAAGCGCCTGTTGTACCAGCACATCTGCTTTTCGGCAGCATCGAATTCCTCGGTATCATCACCGAGTTCGCGATGCTCGGCCGTCGCGCGGTGCGTAACCAGATAGTCCACGACCGCCTCGACGCCCTCGCCCGTCTTCGCGCTCATCGCCATCACGGGGATCTCAGGATATGCTTCCCGAATGAATGCCGAGTCTTTTTCGCGTTCCTCATCGCTGATCAAGTCGATCTTATTCAAAACGATAAGATCGGCTTCGGCGAGCTGCGCATCGAGTAGAAAGCGCATCTCTTCGGTCAGGTTGATGTTCGCCCGCTCAGGCAGGATCATGCGCAAACGCTCGGGGTCGGCGATGACCAGAAACGGCAACAAGTCATATCGGTCGGGATACGTATTCTTGAGTTTGATGTAGACATGGTCGAGCGCACCTAGACCGCAACCGGGAATATCGGACATCACGATGTTCGCGCCATCGGCGACGAGCCCGTCGATGCGATGCACCAAATCCTCAGTGACGTAACAGATGCAGTCGCCCGTGATCTCGGAGATAGCGACATCGGTCGTGCGCGTGTAGTCGGCATCGACCAGATTCTTGGCGCCCAGATCATTGGCGATGATAGCCGCCTTGCCGTATTTCTTATTGATGACGCGCGCCATCGCGATCATGCTCGTCGTCTTGCCCGCGCCCAAAAAGCCGCTGACTACCAGATATTTCGGGAGATCGTTCCCCATGTTCATCGATCCTCGCTTCTTGCAAACACCAGCAAATCTAACAAGCTCGCAAACCGTTCACCGCTGTTTTCAACGTTGCAGCATATGATTTGCACATTACAATTATTAGACTTATGCAAATAGTTGTTATCCTCATGCTACTTTTTGTTATAGTAGACCATATCCAATATACCTCAATGTGTACTACTTTATTGAGAGAAAGGATGGCTCATGGCTGAATTTTCCCGTAGGCAGTTCATCAGAATAGCCGGAAGCACCGTCCTTGCAGCTGGTGCCCTCGCAAGCTTCGGCTCGCTCGCAGGCTGCACGACTAGCAAAGGCGCCGACACGAAGAAGTTCGACAACACCATCAAGACAGAAACCGAAACCTTAAACCTCGTCCTGCTCGGCAAAGACGCGAAGATCGCATGCATCATCGTCGCCATCAAGAAGGGCTTCTACGAGGAGGAAGGCTTGAACATCCAAACGCAGACCGTATCGGGCGGCTTCCCCGAAGCCATGCCGGCGCTGTCCAACGGATCCGCTGACGTGCTTCCCTTCGGCTCCATCCCCACCTGCACCTACGTAGGTCAGGGCGACGACCTCGTCATCTTCGGCGGCACGGTCACCGATGGCTCCGAGTGCATCACGCTCATCGAGAACAAGGACAACTACAAGAAAGCCGAAGACTTCAAGGGCAAGCGCATCGGCTGCTTCCGTATGGAAACCGGCCACATGGTTACGAAGAGCTGGCTGCGCAAGCAGGGTCTGAAGATCGGTCCGCTTGAAGAGGGCAATGATGTCGAATTCATCCTGCTCGAAAGCTCTGCAGCCGAAGTCGCCGCCGTCGAGAAGGGCGAGATCGATATGTGCTTCGTGAACAGCGGCTATGGCGTCAACGCCGTCAAGACCGGCAAGTGCGCTGTCGCGTTCCGCCCCAACGAGCTCATCGGCCATGAGTTCCCTTGCTGCCGCCAGAGCACGAACCGCAAGGCCTTCGAAGAGAAGCGCTCCGCTCTCATCAAGTTCGAGATCGCCAACCTGCGCGCTCTGCAGGTCATCGAGAACGACCACACGGCGACGCTTCAGATGATCCAGGAATACTCCGGCCAAGATGCCGATTACGTCGAGAAGATCACCTACGGCAAGGATGACTACGTTGCCGCCATGAAATTCGAGATGGACCCATGCACGGATGCCGTCGTCGATTTCTATGCCGACATGATCGACAACGGTGATATCGAGAACAAGGATAAGGATCTCATCAAGAAGCACCTCGATTCCTCCATCTACAAAGTCGCTCTCGACACGTTGATCGAACGCGGTCAGAACAAGGACTTCTACAACGGCCTGCTCACCAAGTACAACAAACAGAACACGCTGGGTCTGTAATCAAAGCCCTTCCTGCGACCTGAGATCTTTAGCAGGAAACAACGAGCCCGACGCGCCTGCGAAACAACCTTGCAGGCGCGTCTCATCCATCTAGGAGCCTTATGCCGCGCATTACATTTACAGATCTCGAGTATTCGTACGTCGATGCGAACGAGACATATCTCGCGCTCGAGAATATCAACCTCGAAATCAACGATGGCGAGTTCTTGTGCCTCGTCGGCCACTCCGGATGCGGCAAATCGACGATGCTCAGCCTCATCGCAGGCCTGATCAAACCCACCAAAGGTCAGGTTTGCATCGACGATGCGCCCATTGAGGGCCCTGGCCCCGACCGTTCCATCGTGTTCCAGAACTACTCGCTCTTCTCGTGGCAGAAGGCGCTTAAGAACGTATCATTCAGCATCTTGAAGACGCATCCGGGCGTTACGAAGGAGGAGGCGGAAAAGCAAGCGCTCGACTTGCTCGACCGCGTCGGCATGAAGGATGCGGCGAACCGCTATCCCTTCCAGCTTTCCGGCGGCATGCGACAGCGTGTCGCCATCGCCCGCGCACTCGCTGTCGAGGCGAACACGATGCTTTTGGACGAGCCCTTCGGCGCGCTCGACCCCGCCATCCGAAAGAAGCTTCAACATCTTCTTCTCGACCTTTGGAATGACCAAGAGAAGAGCTGCTGCAAGAATGCCGTCTTCGTGACGCACGATATCGATGAGGCGCTAATTCTTGCAGACCGCATCGTGTTCATGGAGCCGCGCCATATCATCAAGGACTTCATCCTTCCCAAGCGCATCCCAGGAGAAGCGCCCGAAGCGCGCCTCCTTCTACCCGAGATGATTGAGATGAAGGCCGAGATCCTCGACTTGTTCGAGAAGACCGATACGGGAAGCGAGGACTAACCCGATGAGACCATTCGAAAAGAAACAGAAAGCATCGGAAAGCATGGCGACTCAAAGCGCCAACACATCAGTCTTGGCCGACGGCACGGTTACCGCGAAACCTGCAGATACGCGCCAGCCCATAAAGGTCGACCATCGCATCCTCAAGCCAAGCTTCATCGTTGCCAACGTGCTGTTTGTGCTGTTGATCGTGGCGATTCTCATCCCCGGCAAAATGACATTCGAGACATTTGTGCCGTTCATCGTCGCATCATGCATCATCGAAGCGTTGTTTTTGTTCCATTACCTCAAGGGTGGCGCGCATAAGCCCGCTACCTGCTACATCGTGACGATCGTGTACGTTTTCCTCATTACCTGGGAAGTATGCTCGACCGACCTTCAGCTCACGCACCCCGTGCTCATCCCGATTCCCGAGAACGTTTTCAACGTGTTCCCGACGAAAACCGCCGAGCTTTGGAAGAACGTTTCGTCATCGCTCACGCTGTTCTGCGAGGGATTCCTCTCTGCCATCATCGTCGGCAATGCGCCCGGACTCGTTGTGGGCTGGCTTCCCAAAGTACGCGAGACCGTTTATCCCATCGCACGCGTGCTGGCACCCATCCCCGCCATCGTGTTCACGCCCTATCTGATCTTCATCCTGCCATCGTTCAGACTGGCTGCCGTATTCGTTATCTTCATCGGCATCTTCTGGTCGACGCTCATGAACACCATCACGCGCGTTGAATCGATGGATAGGCGTATCGTGGACTCCGCGAAGATGCTCGGCCTCAGCACCAAGGAGATGCTTTTAGGCGTTCTCGTTCCCTACATGTACCCGACGATCGTGAAAGGTCTCAAGCTGCAACTGCCCGCCGCTATGCTCATCATGGTCATGTCCGAGATGTACGGTGCGACAAGCGGCATGGGCTATT
>JAUNJT010000045.1 GCA_030533105.1 Eggerthellaceae bacterium | reverse complement strand
ACCAGACCAGGGCAGTAACTTGCGGCCTTTCTCACCGAGTCCGAAAGTCCAAAAAACATATTCTTTGGCACACTTTTAGGGCTGAACCGTGCAATTTCAATGTATATGGATGCGTTTTAATCCAGTTGTTTCCACTGTTTTGTATGGGGAAAGACAAAATAATGGAAAGAACAGTTCTTCGTTTCATTCCTCAGCTTTTGTCCTTATAGGGCATAAGCGTTTCCTGCATAGCATCGAGCGCCGCACGTTTGGAAAACATGTTGATATGCGTATAAATCTCCATGGTCGTTTGTGCGGAGCTATGGCCTGCAAGTTGTTGCATGACTGCTGGATGAACCCCACTTTGGGCGGCCAGGGTCAAAAAGCTATGACGCAGTTCATGCAGGCACCAGCCCTCAACGCCGAACTTTTCGCGATTTCGCGGCCACCATTCACTGAGCGCGTGCGGCGTTGTGCGCTTTCCGTATGCGTCGGCAATGAGGGGCGTATCTGGATCGAGGTCGTATGCTTTGCCATCGAGTCTTATGGCGCCACTTAGTAGCTTCCCGTTTCTTTGGCTGCAGGTAATGACGAATCGAGGAGATGTTTCAAGATATTCGATCACCTGCGCTTCCTTTCGCCTCAACAGCTTTGTTGCAAGATCGTTTGTCATCGGGATGATGCGATATCCCGATTCGCTTTTCGGTTCTTTAAGGTTTCCATGCTCGTCGCTTGAAACATGTACGTTCACGGTTCGCTCTGTGAAGTCGATATCACCCCACGATAGTCCCAACGCTTCGCTTCGACGAAGGCCGAGCGTCAAACATAGCAGTACGGCGCATTGCATGCTATTCGCAGGATCAAGCGATTCGACGAGGTCAACGAAGGATTCTGTTGAAAGCGCCCGCTTTCTTTTCGTGTCTTTGCGGGGCGCGGGAACCTTCTCAAGCGGGTTCTCTTCGATGAGGTTCTTCTTCTTTGCATCCTCGAACAACCGGTATGCGGAAACGTTGATGTTAAAGAGCGTTGTGCCGCTTAACGGCCTTCCGCTGATCGACTTGCCGTTTCGCAGGTTCATGTATGCCTGCTCCAACACCACAGGTGTGATTTCCTGAAGTTTCATGCCACCGATGTGGTAACCGAGTTGGCGGAATGTCGTGCGAAGTGTTGACGTGGTGCGCTCTTGGATTTCGCCAGCGGCAACGCGAGCGTTAACATAGTGTTCCGCATACTCGGTGAACGTCCAAGAAGAAGGTTCGACGATGCTCTCGTTTTCGATACTTGCGCGGAACGATTCAATCTCTCGTTTTGCCTCGGTATAGGTACCCCAAAAATTCTTGCTTTTTTGGCGGTACTTGCCAGTAGCGGGGTCACGTCCCGTACTGATGACGAGCTTCCATTTCCGACATTTGCTACGGGATTTGTTCTTTTCGAGCTGCACGATCGAGCCGCTGCCTGAAAGCTTCTTCATGCCAAGCACCTTCTTTCCTTGTTGAAGGCTCTTTCCGACGAACTTATGACGCGTATTCGTCCTGTTTTGTTGATTATTACACGAAACCCCCTCATCTTCTTCCGAATGCAATGTCGAGAAAAGCAAAGATGCCACTTGGTTTTTCTTGATGATGTACTTCGAGAGGAATGAGCAGGCTGGAAAGACAGGGAACAGAAAAGGCCAAATCATAGGTATTATGCTGCACAGACAAGCAGTGAGGGACGGTTTATCCTTGTCGTGCTGCATTGTTTGCCGTACCATGTTCAGGTGTGTTTTCGTGCAGGAGCACGAAAACGATGTGCTCAAGTTGATATCCCCATACAAGAAGGAGAGGCCCTTCGGTGGCAGATTCAGCCAGCGCGAAGAAGGCGAAACGCCAAGCCATCATGACCGCCATCGGTTGTACCGTGGTTTTGTCGTGCATTGGCGGGGGTGCGACGATTCCGAACATCGTGTTCCCGAGCGTGTGCGCAGAGCTGAATGTCACGGTTGTCGAAATAGGCTGGTATGTCCTGATCAGCACCGCTGCAGCGTTCATTTCGGGCTTAGTGGGCGTGAGGCTATTTAATTTCTTAACGCCTCGATGGACGATGCTCGCCGGTGTCATTACGATAGTCTTGTGCATGGTAATCGCTGGGACAGCACAAAACTTGCCAATGTTCGTTTTCTCAGGTGTTTTCAGCGGCTTTGCATGCGCATGCACGTTTCCGCCAATTGCCTCGTTGATGCAGCTTCATTTTAAGGAAAACTCAGGTAAGCTCTTCGGTTTGACAACTGGCGCGCAAGTGTTCGTCGTTGCCGGGATGATCAAGGTCATCGGAACAGTGTTGCAAACGCGCGATTATCGCTTTGTGATGCTTGCAGCTGCTGTGATCATCATTGTTGTCGGCTCTGCATTCTGCTTTTTGCTTATTCGTCAGCCCAAGCGCAAGGAATGGTTGGCTCACGTAAAAGAGCTGGATGCAAAAAAGACCTCACTAGAAGATCGGAATGTGTCAGATGCCACGAAAGCAACCTTTGATGATGAAGTAAACAGCGGCTTGACCGTCAAGGAAGCGATGAGAAAGCCTGCTTTGTATCTGTTCTGTCTTGGCATGTTCGCTGGCGCAATGATCACGGGCGCCATGAGCAGTTTCGGTAGCAGCTTCTTCGTGCTGTTCGGCATGACGCAGGCGGAGGCTGCCGACATGATGAGCCTCTACACGTTGCTTTGCGGCGTTCATGTTCTATGGACTGGCTTCTTCCATACCAAGTTCGGCTCGCGTGTGTTCATTTTCGTTCAGTATGTGGCGATTATCATTGGCGTCGTATTGCTGATGATGTGGGCAAACAACCAATCTGCTCTTCTTGTTTTCGCGGGACTTTTCTTTGTTGCATTCATCAAGCCAATCAACTCGACGCCAGCCTTCTTGGTACCCGATTTGTTCGGTCGTAAGCATTATCTCGAGTTCAATTCGCTTTCTACGGGTGTCTATTATGCGGGCATCTGCGTTAATTCGCAGTCTACTTCGATAATCATGACGGTGCTCGGTGGTGTTCAGGTGCTTATCTATCTAGGCGTCATTGCCGTTGTCGCGGCAGTATCGTTCCTTTTTGCCCTTGCCCTTTCCCCGTTGAAGAAGCTGCGTAAAGCGCGCGAGTAATCGTCCTGCACAAGTCCAATGCGGTAGCTTAGCGCGCACAATCGTTGTTTCGAAAGGAGGGCAGCCATGAAAGAGCCGTTAGAGCCAACAGACATTTCAGAAAAACAGCAGACCAAGGCGAGTCGCCAAGGGCTCATGACGGTCGTTGGTTGCTGCATCGTCCTTTCGTGCATTGGTGGTGGGCAAACGCTGGTCGGCATTACGATCCCCAGCATTTGCGCCGAGTTGAACATCGCGACCGGCCAGGCAGGACTATACGTACTGTTGAGTACCTTTACAGCGTTCGTGTCGGGTCTTATAGGAACGAAGTTCCTTGCTTTCTTAACCCCACGCTGGTCGATGCTCCTTGGTGTATTGGCAGAAACCGCGTTCTTGGTGATCGCTGGCACTGCGCAGAGCTTGCCTGTATTGATTTCAGCAGGATTCTTCGGGGGAATTGCCCTCTCGTGTACGTTCCCACCCATCGCTTCTCTCATGTCACTGCATTTCAGAGAGAATTCGGGCAAATGGTTTGGTCTCACGACGGGTACCCAAGTCTTTCTTGTTGCCGGCTTGATTAAAATCGCGGGCTTCCTTCTGAAGACTCATGAGTATCGTTTCGTGATTTTGGTCTTTGCGCTCATTAATATCGTCGTCGGTACGCTGCTGTGCTTTTTGCTTATCCGTCAGCCAAAGCGCAGCGTCATGCGCGCGAAGATGAAAGAAGACGCCGCAAAGAAAGCAGCAGATGAGGCTGCTCGCGCCAAGGAAGCAGAAAGCGGCGAGGGCGAAGACGCTTTCTATCAGGGTTTAACCATCAAAGAGGCTTTGGGGAAACCCTCACTGTATCTGTTCGGAATCGGCCTAATCGCAGGCGCGATCATCACAGGATCTATGACCACGTATGGCAGCTCGTTCTTCGTTACATTCGGTATGACGCAGGCTGAGGCAGCCGACATGATGAGCATGTATACGCTCTTCTGTGGCGTGCATGTGCTATGGACTGGTTTCTTCCAAGCAAGGTTCGGTTCGCGTGCGTTCATCATCGTGCAATATGCGGCGATCCTCGTCGGTGTTTTGCTTCTCGTATTGTGGGCGAGCAACCAATCCTTCATTTTCGTCGTATTCGGATTGCTACTGGTTTCGTTCATCAAGCCAATCAATTCGACACCGGCGCTTTTGCTGCCTGACTTGTTCGGTCGCAAGAACTATCTTGCGTTCAATTCGCTATCGAACGGTATCTACTATGCAGGCGTGTGCATCAGCTCTCAATCAACCGCGGCGATTCTGACGGCGCTAGGCGGGTCGCGTGCATTCATCTATCTGGGAATCATGGCCGTAATAGCGCTCGTCGTTTTCAATGCGGCCCTCTCGCTTTCTCCGATGAAGAGAATTCAGCGAGCAAACAAATAGTCGCCAATGCAAAGCTTTCAAAAAGAGCGCCGAAGGTGGAGGTTCGCTTAGCTTCCGCTGTGCGGGAACATCTGGATATCACCGATGAGCTGCTCTTTGTCATCGATGTACAGGTCTTCTACGAGGCGCATGACTTCCTCACGCGTGTGTACGCCCATCTTCTTGTAGATGGTATACGTGTGCGATTTCACAGTTGCCTTCGAGATATATAGCTCTTGGCTGATGAAATCTACTCCATGACCCTTTGCGAGAATGGCGAGAATCTCCTTTTGGCGTGAAGTCAGACCATACTTAGTGGCAAGCAGATCGATTTTCTGTTGGAAGTAGTTGCTCTTCGTTTCTTCCTTAGGTGCATAGTTCTCGAAAACATTCTTCTCTTTTTGTTGGAAGATGAAGATGATCTGCAGCACCCACAAATAGATGATTATGAAACAGAACAGAATCGACAGGTTCTTTATGTTAATGAAACCCATGATGTAGAACGACGACAGCCAGCCGACGATGAAGCCGACGAACTGGATGCAGCGACATTTGGCGACAATGAAGAAGCTAGAAAGCGACTGCCTGTTCATGCCTTGGATGGTGTTGTCGAGCACGAATCCACCATGCCGCATCATGATAAAGAGGATGAGTCCACCACAGATGATCTTTCCTTGCCAATTGCAGAACGGAACAGCGAAGATGCACGGCATCATGCCGACGAGTGCAACCTTAGAAAGGTACGACTGCCCATAAATGTGGCTTTTGAGACAATCAAGGATCATCAATCCGCCCGCGAGTGCTATGCATAACGGAGCAAACGTGTAACCTCCGGCGATAAGAATGCCCCATGGGGTGTCATCGGCGATGCAATATGCGGTGAAACCGAGCATGAAGCCGACGGATATCACGCGGATGATCTGGGCAAACGAAGACAGCGGGCGGTTTTCGATATGTTTAGAGCCAATACGCCCGAGCGATTCATTCGGCATCTTGATGTTCGGAAGCGTGATGAGGTAGAGGATGATGCTCGCTACGGGCAAGAAGGCCAAGATGATCTTCACGATACTCGCTGGGAAGAACGAGATGGCTATACCGATGATTCCTCCCGTTGCCATAGCGCATCCGAAAAGGAGCAGGTCGCGTTCGCGCGACAGGATGTTATCCCATAAGCTGACGAGGCAGCTGTACGACAGACCGAGGAACAGCGCACGTAACTCTTGTATGGGAACGAAAAAGGCGACGGCGACGCACACGGAGAACACGATAACCAAAACGATACTGTGATTGCGGACGGCGAACCAATCCGAGAAGAGCGAGATGAAAAAGAGCGCCAAGATGATGCCGCATGTGACGATAGCGCCCATTGCAAATGTCTCATGCAGGTCACTTGGACCCGAAGGGAAGAGGAATGGATTAAGGTAGAAGAAGAAGCTGACGGTCCAGGAATACATCATCACATACCCGACGAGACCACAGATATGGGTGAAATCAAACGATTCAGATGTCGTGCGATCGCCAAGCATCAGCTTTCGTTTCCCTCTTTTGCCTCGAGCGCGCTATGCGTGGCACGAAGCGATCCGATAGCAGTGGCCGGACAACCGTATCAAACCATGCGAAAAGGCGAAGCCGATAGGTTTAGACGGTAATACCGACATGGACGGGATAATATCATATAAAAAGGCTTAAAGAAAACAGCCCGAATCGCAAAAACCGCACGGTGTATGAGAGTAGTATGAGACCAATGTCGGGCACGTGAGTCAGAAGTCGATAAAAAACGCCATTCATCAGGGATTACTGCACTATGTTTTGCTTGCGGAACAACAGCTTCCTTTGCCTTCTCTTCTCATATCAAAAGTATGAGGCAGGGTTTGGATGCGCTTTTTCAAGCCTTGTACGAGAAAGCGATTCCATGAGTTACAATACGCAGGTGAGTTAGAAAGGGACGTTATGTGCTATCCGTGCACGCACTGCAACAAATGCGGCAAGTTTCCTGCAATCGGAACATGCATGTACTGTGGGGCCAAGAACAGCCCTGATGCAATCGTGTGCGAGAAATGCGGGAAACCGTTCCCCCCGAAACCCGGTCAAGTTTCCCCGATAAAAAAGAAGACGGACTAGCTAGATAAACAACGAAACAGAAAGGCTGGCACGCATGGCTATTGCTGACGCACTTGAATTGAATCCCGTAGACGCACTGCTCGTGTTCGATGGCAACCGTGGGGCTTTTGAGCGCGTGATCGGTATTACGCAGGCTGAAGATGAAGGCCCCATCCAGATTTTCATTTCAGGACCGAGCGGATCGGGCAAGACCGCGCTTCTGACTGCACGCTCTAGCCAAAAGGACCTGCTTTCGCGCAAACATGTCGATTGCTATCACACAGGCGAATTCGTCATCGCTGTCAACAACGAAAACATTCCCGATTCCTTCTTTGAGAACCTGGGCAAGGTCGACATCCTTTTGCTCGATGGTTTCTCGGAGCTCATTGGTGCAGACGAGCAAGCTGAGCTTTTGGCCAAGCTGATGATTGCCGAGCGCAAACGTCAGAAGCTGACGACCATCATCGTGTCGCAGAAGCCGCTTGAGGAACTCGACATCAGCTCTTTCGATGGCGCGTTCGATGATTTCGAGATTTACACAATCGAACCGCTTGATGCTGCGGCACGCGTTGAGTACGTCAAGAAGATTCAAGACATGCTTCGCGAAAAAGATGTCACGCTTCCTAAGCTTGATGATGAGGCGGTCTGCTATCTCGCGAACGATTTCAGCGAGAATTTGAAAGACGTTCGCACGGCAGTTCGCTACTTCATCAATGGGGCGGGCTACGAGCCGGGAACAATTGTCGACTTGGACACAGCGAAGAAAGCTCTCGGCAGGTAGCCTTTGGTAAAAAGTACTTTGCCCTCTGTAATAAAGTGGGTAGAAATACCTGCACCTGTAATATAATAAACAATGCTTATATCATGGGTTAGTTTGTGCCCTGGCGATATAGAGAGAGTGTTTCGAAAGGAGATATGATATGTGTTTTAGACCAGCCGAGATGGACACGGCTCAGCCGATTAACTGTCCTAATTGCGGCAAGAAAATCCGCCCAACCAATGGTGTGTTTCCGTCTAAGTGCCCATTCTGCAAGTATGAGGCTGACTTCGAGGATTTCGATCCCGAAGACGACGCTGGCGCTATAGCGTCCCCTGCGGCTCCCGGAGCTCCTGCCGCTCCTACAGCCCCTGCTGCCATTGCGGCCCCCGCGGCTCCCGCGATGCCTCCTAAGCCGGTTGCTCCTCCCGCACCGGTGGCGCCTCCCAAAGCATAAGGGATCACTGAAACGTGGTATTTGACGGCAAGCTCTCACATCGAATGAGATGCTTGCCGTTGTGTTTTTAGAGAAAGAAGAGGAATAGAGAAAGGAGTACTATGTCTGAGCGAATCATTCAATGCGAAGACGGTACCGTGAAGATGCGCACATGCGCATGGTCACCTCCGGGCGACCATCCGGTCGGATGCGGCATGTACCTCACCATCAAGGATGGCAAAGTCGTCAAGGTCGAGGGCGATCCCGAGCATCCGATCACGGGCGGCCGTCTGTGCGTACGCTGCCTTACGCTTCCCGAGTACATGTATAACGAGAATCGCATCCTGCACCCCATGAAGCGTGATCCGAAAGATCGCGGCAAGGATACGTGGGAAGTTATCACATGGGATCAGGCCGCTGATGAGATCATCGCGAAGTGGGAGGACATTATCTCCGTCTATGGCAGGGAAGCACTGCTTTCCTTCCAAGGCACCGGCCGCGAGGCCACGCTGTACCACAGCTCCTTGACCTTCACCGTGTTCGGCTCTCCGAATACCGTGTTCCCGATGTCCGGTGACTCCTGCTATGGCCCCCGTTGCTCGGTTGCAGACTTCCTTCTCGGCGCTGGCTATCCCGAGATCGACTATGGCCAATTCCTTAGGGGCCATTATGACGATCCCGAGTACGTCGTTCCGAATTACATCATCCTCTGGGGCAAGGACCCGCTGTTCAGCAACCCCGACGGTTTCTTCGGTCATTCCATCATCGACCTGCACAAGCGCGGTGCCAAGTTCATCACCGTTGACCCGCGTATCACGTGGACTGCCTGCCGTGCCGAGTACACGCTGCAGCTGCGTCCTGGCACCGATGCCGCGCTTGGCATTGGCATGCTTCAGGTCATCATCAACGAGGATCTCTACGATCACGACTTCGTCGAGAACTGGTGCTTCGGTTTCGAGGAGCTCAAGGGTCGCGTAAACGAGTACACGCTCGAGCAAATCGAAGAGATCACCACGGTTCCGAAGGAAGACATCATCGCTGCTGCTCGCGCCTATGCGACCAACAAGCCATCCTCCATCCTGTGGGGCCTCGCAGTCGATACCAACTCCAACGGCACGCAGGTCGGCCATGTCATCATGTCGCTCATTGCCATTACGGGCAACTTCGACATCCCTGGCGGCAACACGCTTTCCGTTCCCGCATCCTTCATGGGCAAGTGGCGCTATGAGTGCGTTAAGGAAGTCGAGCCCGAAGTCCGCGCTAAGATGATCGGTCTCGAGAAGTATCCTGGTTTCCAGGCAGCTCACGCGTGCGCTCATCCCGATATGATTCTCGACACGCTCGAGACCGGTGAGCCCTATCCGCTTAAGATGGCGTGGTTCTTCGGTTCCAACATGCTCGCCAACACCTCTGTCGCTCAGCCGAAGCGCTGGTATGAGGCACTTCGCAAGCTCGACCTGATCGTCGGTCAGGACATCTTTATGACCCCGACCGCCATGGCACTGTTCGACTACTTCCTGCCTGTTGCAACCTTTGCCGAGCATGACGGCGTCGTGCTCCCGCATTTCGGCCGCAACACGCACATGGTTTCCGCCATGAACAAGTGCGTCGAAGTCGGCGATTGCAAGTCCGACCTTGAGATCTGCTTCTTCTTCGGCAAGCGCGTCAACCCGAAGTTGTGGCCGTGGGAGTCCATTGCCGACTTCTTTACCGAGCAGATGTATCCGGCGCTCAAGATCACATTCGAGGATCTGCAAGAAGAGGCGTGGCACTACAATCCGTTCGAGTACAAGAAGTATGAAAAGGGCCTGCTCCGTCCTGATGGTGATGTGGGCTTCAACACTCCGACCGGCCTCATCGAGCTTTGCTCGAGCCTGTACGAGGACTGGGGCGAGGATCCGCTGCCGTACTTCAAGGAGAACGCTCTTACGCATTACAGCCGTCCCGAGCTTGCCGAGGAGTATCCGATCATCCTGACGACCGGCTCCCGTGAGACCACCTCGTTCCATTCCGAGCATCGTCAGATTCCGAGCCTGCGCAAGATCATGCCGTGGCCGCTCGTCCAGATTCATCCCGAAACGGCCGCCAAGTATGGCATCGCCGACGGCGACTGGGTTCTGATCGAGAACCCGCTGGGTAAGGCTATCGAGAAGGCTCAGGTCATCGAAATCGTCAAGCCTGGCGTCATCCATGCTCAGCATGGCTGGTGGTATCCGGAGCAGGAGGGCGAGGAGCCCAACCTGTTCGGCGTTTGGAAGACCTCCATCAACTCCATGATCCCGCACTTCGCCATCGGCAAGTTGGGATTCGGTGCTCCGTATAAGAACCTCATCTGCAAAATCAGTAAGGTCGACGGCCTGGATGCCCTCGGAACGCTTGGTCCTGAAACCGAGCTTGGCGCCATCGGCAGCGATCCTTCAAGCCGCGTTGCAGGAAAGGAGGCCTAATCATGAGCAATGAAGCAATGGTTATCGATTACAAGTATTGCACGGGCTGCCATGCTTGCGAGATCTCCTGCCAGAACGAGAAGGGTCTCAAGGATGGCGAATGGGGCATGAAGCTCACCGAGCACGGCCCCAAGAAGCTGAACGGCAAATGGTTCTGGGATTACGTCCCGGTACCGTCGAAGATTTGCGATTTGTGCGTTGATCGCCGCGCGGAGGGTAAGGTCGCTCCTTGCACGCTCCACTGCCTCGCCCAGTGCATGCAAATCGTTGCGATTGAAGATTTGCCGGCAATTCTCGCCGATATGGGCGAAGAGGTCGCGGTCTTCATTCCGTAAGCACACGACGTAAATAAGGCCTATTAAGGGCGCCGCGATGAGCGGGAAGGGAATAACAGCCCATCGCGGTGCCCCGCACATGACATGCGATTACCACGGAATCATCTTTTCACACAATGGGGAACTGACACGTTCAAACTAACAAAGGGGAAAAACAGTGTCTGAGATGTCCGCAGGTAAGCCTGCAAAAGAAAGGAAATTCCACTACGCGTGGCTGATTTTTCTGGGTTGCTGCTGCATGATGGCCGGGGGTATGGCCTGCGTGCTGACAACAGCCGGTGTTTTTTATGTTCCTGTATGCGATGAACTAGGATTCTCGCGCGGAGAGATTTCTCTGTATCTTTCGTTCTATCTGGTCTCCATGGTTATTGCGAGCCCGATTGTCGGCAACTTGCTTCCTAGGGTGAATGTTCGCGTCGTGATGACCGTAGGCTGTGTGGCGGTGGTGCTTGCCGAGGCAGCGATGTCTCAGTACACCATGCTCTGGCAATGGTACCTTTCTGGTACGATCTTCGGTCTGTTCGGAACGTTCATCTTCATCTTGCCGACGCCTTTGATGATAGGCAACTGGTTCAAGAAGCATACGGGACTGGTCCTCGGTATCGCCATGTCTTTCTCCGGCATCGGCGCTGCCATCTGGTCACCGCTCTTCACGTACTGCATCGGGGCGTTCGGATGGCGCACCACGTACATCATCGTGGCATGCATCATCGGCATCCTGATTCTTCCGTGGACGATTTTCGTATTCCGTTTCCGTCCTGCTGATATGGGCCTTCTGCCCTATGGCGCAACTGAAGAGGAAATCGCGCGCGAGAAAGCCGAACAAGAGGCTCTCGCAGCTATGTCGGAAGAGGAAAGGGCCCAGGCGAAGAGCAAGATTCCGGGCGTCGCTGCGAAGGCTGCCGTCCTGTCGATTCCGTTCGCGTGCATCTTTATCTTGAGTGGATGCGAGGAATTCTATGGCGGCATCAGCAACAACATCCCTGCGTTCGCTTTGAGCATCGGCGAGTCCGCTACCTTCGGTGCGGCGCTTTTGTCTGTCGTATCTGTCGGTAACATCGTCATCAAGATCAGCGTCGGTTACCTTGCCGACAAGATCGGCATCATCAAGGCGGTGTATTGCCAGATGCTCGTCTGCCTATGCGCCTGCTTGATTTTCGCTATCGTGCGAGAACCTTGGGCGCTGTACATCGGCGCGTTCTTGCTCGGCGTGCAGAACTCGGTCGTTACGGTTTCCGAACCCATGCTGGTTCGCCACTTCTTCGGTGAGCGCAGCTACGCGCAGGTGTATTCGTACATTCGCGTGGCAGCCGGTTTGCTCGGATCCGTCGGCATGCCGATCGTCGGCTTCATCTACGATATGACGGGCGGTTATGAGATGGCGTTCATCGTCGGTGCGATTATCGCGGTGTTCCTCATGGCTCTCACGTTCATTGCAACGCTGTTCGGTCATCGCTTGCCGTGGGAAGGTCCGCATCCCGACGGTACGGTTGGTCCGGAAGCAGCGGCGAAAAAAGCCCTCAAGGCGGCCAAGTAACTGGTCACGGCTTGAAAACTACCGTAGGGCAAATACGTTCGTAGCGGAGAGTTATTGACAGCAAAGCCTTTATGATAAAGTACGTAATGCTCTAGAGTAATTGAGCTGGCAAAGGCGCAATTAACCAGTTCAAAAGAGAAAGGAAAGTGTTATGTGTTTTAGACCTGCAGCGGTATCGCTGACAACCACGTGCCCCGAGTGCGGTGCAGAGGTTGACATGTTCGCCGCCGAGTGCCCCGAGTGCGGCGCTGATCTTCCTGAGCCTTCGATGCCCGGTATGCCTGGTATGCCTGGCGCTCCCGGTGCTCCCGGAATGCCTGGCCGTCCAGCTGCCCCCGGTGCTCCTTCGGCTCCTGGCGCTCCGAGCATGCCTGGCCGTCCTACCCCTCCGGGTACTACCGCGTAAGCAAACAACGTAGTAAAAAAATGACCCGCCTCGGCGGGTCATTTTTTTACGTCGACTTTCCAGATCGGCGGAAGAATATGATTGCGGGCCTGCTGTCTGCACATGTTCCATACTTGTGCACTCGCGTCCTTTTACAAGAAGTGAACACACCCTGAAAGGGAGGGCCCGCCGAAGCGGGCCCTCCCTTTGTAGGTGAAGTCGGGCTTGCCCTTACGCCTGCTCTGCCGTGGTCAGCAGCGCCCAGCGGGTCTTGCCGTCGATCTT
>JAUNJT010000104.1 GCA_030533105.1 Eggerthellaceae bacterium | reverse complement strand
CCCGCTGATTTGTCCGACATTCTGAACGAGTTAGCTGACAGGAGCACAGGGCTCACAGACGCCGGCAGGGAAGTGGCCGCCCTTCTTTCCGAGGCGCCTCATCCGTCTATTGCAGGCATTCCCTATCTTGACCAACGTTAGGCGTTATAAAGTGCGGGAAAGCATTAAAGGGGACCGTCTCTATTGTTTAGGGCTTTTAAGAAATCCTAAGCAACAGTAAGTCCCCAGTTCAAACCGCTTTTCTCTCCATAAGTAACCCTAAGAAACAGGGACTCTGGGAGGATACTTCTTGACGGAGTTCTTGATTCCGACAAGCGGAATCCTCCCAGCAAATGGCAGTATAGCTGAAGGGAGAGAAGCAATGATGAATCAAAGCCAGGTAAAACCAACTTTATGAAGACAACGAGCTCGCGTTCTTCCGCGCCGATGTATGTCTCGGCTCGCCTCAGTCTTTCTCGTTGGAGGAGAAGGCGAAGATCTGCGACGACATGGAAGCGACCAATAAAGCAATCGAGGACGCCATCCGAATCGATTTCGAGGTACTACCTCCCGAGTTTCAGGGTAAGCTTCTCGACATGCTTTGTGCGTCTGGTTGCATGACACAAGAATGGTGGAAGGTAACTCTGTTTGGCGAGATGCCGAACTCCCCCGCAGAGATCGAAGGAGCTATCAGCAAGTAAGCGTATCGTGGGCTAAACAGGATGGGTTCAGCTGGGACTGGGAGCGATCCTGGTCCCATTGGTTTGAAGAGTTTGGAGGTGAACGCGGAAGATCGCATGACTATCAGCGAGGCAAGAGCATTGACTGCAGAGAGTCTGCTCGATCAAAAACGAATTAGCCTAGTGAACGCTATTGATGCACTGGAGACGGTTGGCTACCGCATCCCAAGAAATGAGCGCGGGAAATATAGGGCCATCCAGCCATACTCGTGTTTTTTTGCGCACAGTGCGCCTGGCTCATAGTCTTTCCTCTCTTCGCCGATCAATAATCCCAACATTGCCAATAACCTTGGACCAGCATCACAGGCCCTGAAAAGACTATTATGTCTGACATTCTCAGGGGAGGGCCACGCGGACGCTATAATGAACAAAGTAGTCAACAATCCGGTGACCCTGTTGGCCGATGCGGTGAAAATAGAGGGTCGATATCACCGAAGGACTAGGCGCGGCTCACGATGAAAGCGAGTGCGGCTGCAAGCGAAAACGGCGATGTAGCCATACCCGAAACAGGCGTTGCTATTCGTTGCGAGAAATCGATAGCCAAGACTAGGGGAGGGCGTTCATGATAGAGAGATTCTTTTTTGGAGGGGTCACCCCAAACGGTTTCGCAACGCAGCTCACACAGTTGGTAAGCGGCAAAGAATACTACTCCTATATCTTGAAGGGCGGTCCAGGAACTGGGAAGTCCCACATGATGAGGGCAATCGCCGAGCGGTTTTCAAAAAGAGAGAACGTGACCTGCTTTTATTGCTCGTCAGACCCGGATTCTCTTGATGCAGTGATACTGCACGCATCAAAAGTGATAGTTGTCGACGGAACACCGCCACATGTATCCGAACCGCGGTTCCCCGGTATATGCCAGGAGATAGTCTATCTCGGGCAGTGCTGGGATAAAGCCGTTCTCAAGGAGAGCGGCGAGAATATCATCAAAGCGAGTGAGCTGAACAAGTCGATGATGGCCGGTGCGGCAAATTACAACAAGGCACTGGGTCTGGTATGCGACGATACATACGCCTGTGCAGAGCGATTCGTTGTCAAGCAGGGAATCGAAGAAGCGGCACGGGTCCTATGCGAAAACCTGTTTGAGAACCGCGAAAGAAGAACCAGCTGCGGGAAACGGACAATACGTCAGCTATCGGTCATGACGAGGTACGGATATAAGACGCTGCCTGACGCTGCAGAATCCTGCCGTAAGCTCTACATACTGGATGATGAACTGTTTGCCGCATCTTGCATGCTCATTGATTTCGTTGCCGCGCGGGCGATGGACTATGGATACGATACGAAGCTATCCCAATGCCTTCTTTCCGCAATACCCATCAGCGAACATCTTATGATCGATGAAGTCGGCGCCGTGCTGATGACATCCAATCCGCTGACGCAAATCGCTTATGAAAAAGCCGAACATATTGATTGCTCGATATATTACGATGAAGATCAGATGCGGTCATACGACAAGCATTTTGCGACAAACCGTTCATTGATCAGCACGATATCAGACGCGTCGCGCGAGATGCTTGATGACGCAAAACGTGTCCACGACGAAATGGAGCAGTATTATATCGGCGCAATGGATTTCAACGCGCTGAACAGCATATGCGAAAAGCTCTGCGACGAAATAGAGCGGATAGGGCACCGGTAATCGCCTTCTAGAGATCCGCAGATAAAAAAGAGGGAACGTTACGTGGATGTATTTGCAAGATGTTCTAACTATGCGACCGACACATGCCCGTGCATTCTAGCCGAGAGCGGGAAGTGCATCGTATGCTCCATGTGCCGTGGGGAAGATTTCTGCACGTGTTCCGATGCGGTTTCGCTCTGCATCCTGCAAGAACTGGTCAATAACGGAGGCAGGGCGAAGAAACAGCACCACAGCATGCGCTGCGAAGTCAGGTACGTCAAAGAATACGACGATGTGTTTCGGTTTATCCGGATCGCCGTTCCGAATGCAGGCGACTTCAAGAAGCTGGGGGCATTCGTGTTCGTCCGCGTGAACGAGAACCCGTTCTTCGATGTCCCGATGTCTGTTCTGTACGACGACTACGGCAGCGACACCATCGGCCTGATCATACAGATGGTGGGCATCAAGACAGAGAGCTTCTGGTCCATCAGGGAAGGCGATTTCGTCTACGTGCGCGGACCGTACTACAGCGGCATGCAAGGCAGGAGCGCGGTGTCGCACTTGCATGACAGCAGGGCTGCCGTGGTCTGCAGGGGCATCGGAGTCATTCCCTCCCTGCATGTGATCAGAGCGCTGTGGCAGAACCACAACACAGTTGACGTCTACCTCGATTGGGGCAGGTTCAGCAAGCGGGTATTGGATTACTACAAGGAACTGAAGGAGATCCATGTAAACGAGGTGGCGATCAGCGATCAGGACGGCGAGCTGACAGATGAGTTTCACAAGATCGCAGTGAAGGCCGGAGATGGCGATGTCGGGCTGATCCATCTGGGATTATCAGACTACCTGCTCAAAAAGGCGATTGACGTGATAGAGCAGAGCGACCCGCATCACAGGACGCCGATCTCCTGCATCAACAATTCGCACATATGCTGCGGAGAGGGGATCTGCGGGGCGTGCACCAAAGACGCAGGCGCAGAAAAAACGGTGCGCCTGTGCAAGGAACAGTTGGATATTCGCGAATACAAAAAGCTGCTGTAGGAGAAACCATGAGCAAGATAGTTGTGGTCGGCGGAGGGTGGTCCGGTGTTTCCGCCTCTATATGCGCTAAAAAAGTTGGAGCGGATGTCGTGCTGGTCGAGAAGACGGACCTTCTCTTGGGCGCCGGAAATGTGGGCGGCATATTTCGCAACAACGGAAGGTACACGGCCGCGGAGGAAATGAAGACCCTCGGCGCCGGGGACCTGTTCGAAATCATGGATGCCTGCGCGTTGCACGAAGGCATCGGGTTCCCCGGGCATGCCCATGCTTCGCTCTACGATGTCGGCGCCATCGAGCCTGAAGTCCGGCGATTTGCGGAGGGGCTCGGCATCGAGGTCATGACGGAAACGCACGTGAAGGACGTCGAAGCGCGCGAAGGGCTTGTCGAGGCGGTCGTCCTGAACGACGGGACGACTATCAGCGGAGACGCTTTTATCGACGCGACCGGCTCTTCCGGGCCGATGGGGAATTGCCTGCGGTACGGAAACGGCTGCTCGATGTGCATCCAGCGCTGCCCGACCTTCGGGCCGCGCGTGAGCCTGACGGCCGCATGCGGCATCGAAGACCTCATCGGCAGGCGCGAGGACGGCACGCCGGGCGTCTTTTCGGGCGCCTGCAAGATATCGATGGACAGCCTGAGCGCACATGTCAGGAAAGAGCTGGTGGAAACGGGCGTTGCGATACTGAAGGTGCCGGTTGAAGACATCGATTACGACAAGCTCGGCAAGAAGGCGTGCAAGCAGTACGCGCTGAAAGAATACAGCGAGAACGTAATCCTTTTGGACACGGGCGGGGCGAAGCTGATGACGAGCTATTACCCGCTGGCCATGCTGCGCAGGATCCCGGGGCTCGAGAATGCGGAATACGTCGATCCGTATTCGGCCGGCCGCGGGAACTCGATTCGCTACATGGCCGTTGCGCCATG
>JAUNJT010000103.1 GCA_030533105.1 Eggerthellaceae bacterium | reverse complement strand
TCGCATGACCTCAAGACCCCGCTCACCGTCATCCTCGCGAACAGCTCGATTTTGCTCGACAACGCTGACGAAACCATTGCGAAGAACTCGCAATGGGTCGAAAGCACGAAGACCGAGGCCGAGCACATGAAGCAGCTGGTCGATGACTTGCTCACCATGGCGCAGATCGACGAGGGTGACACCACAATGCCTCGAGAGGACATCGATTTTTCCACGATGGTGCAAGGCGAGTTCCTCGAATTCGAAAGCGTCGCATTCGAGCGGAACGTCGAATTCGCGAGTACGATCTCGCCCGATATCCACGTCACCGGCACACCATCGCGCGTCCGCAGACTCGCGCAAACGCTCATCGACAATGCGTGCAAGTATGCACCTGCCGGTTCCACCGTCACGTTGACACTTGACCGCGAAGGCAGCATGGCACGGCTTTCCGTACACAACGACGGCGACCCGATTCCGGCAGAGGATCTACCGCATATCTTCGACCGCTTCTATCGCGTGGATAAGGCGCGAGTAAACGACGGCGATAGCCACGGACTCGGATTGGCCATCGCATATGGCATCGCGCAAGAGCATGGCGGCTCGCTCGAAGTATCAAGCACTGCCGAAACCGGCACCACATTCACGGCGACGCTCCCACTGTAAACAAAGCGCCCCCACAACGGAAAAGGTATACTGAGCAAAAGCAGCAATCACCTTGCATGCCGCACGCATCAAAACGCTTTGGAACGCCACTTCATATCGATAAAAAGCGAGGAAGGAATCATCATGGACGTTCAGCTGATTCAGATGCTCCACCTTGAACTTGAACCCGTCGGCATATTTCTCGGCAACACCGATGCCGAATGCGACATCACCGCTTCACCCGAAAAGCGCAACTGCATCGTTCCGCTCCTTTTGTCGGCGGCGCATGGCAAGGCGATCTCGGTTGATGAGGAGAGCTGTAACTGCCCTGGTGGTGCCGTAGGTTGCTGCTTCGGCGACGGATTCACGCGAGGCAACCCGAATATCCACACCATGCTCTCGCAGGGCATGGGCGATGCTGCCCCAGAAAAGGCTCCCATCCATATGAAGGAGGGCGAGCGCTTCTTCTGCACCGAAGAACTAGCCCTGAAATGGAGGACCGAGATGCCCTACTCCGACAAAGGATATCCGCGAGTCGTTTTCGCACCGCAAAGCCGTTGGGAGGGCATCGGAACTCCAAACCTCGTGTTCGTGTTCGCGAATGCAGATCAGATATCGGCGATGGTAGCCCTGCTCGGATTCCACAACGGACGTGCACTCAACACCATCGCACCATTCGGAGCCGCCTGCCATTCCATCGTGTATGCGGTTGAGCAAATGGAGAAAGACGAGCCCCTTGCGGTGATGGGCCTGTTCGACATCTCGCAACGCAGCAAGGCTATAGCGGATTATCTATCGCTCACAATGCCATATGCGATGTGGGAGGAGCTGGCGTGCGATTTAGATAAGAGCTGCCTTACCACGCACGCATGGAAGGCGATTGAAGAACGCCTGTAAGCTATACGAACCGGATCTCGAGCTTCCGCCCAAGCCCGCGCGCTATCTTGTAAAGAGTGGCAACCGAAGGATTGCCATTGCCGTTTTCGAGACGGCAGAGATTCGCTGGCTTCATGCCGCAAGCTAAAGCAAGCTCAGCCTGGGTCATGCCCTCAGCCATGCGTGCTTCGACGATGAGGCGCATGACTTCGCGCTCGGGAGCCTGGGCATTCCATTCTTCCTTGAATTCAGGGTCATGCAGCGATGATTTGAGATGCTCTGTATAATCACTCATTTCTGCTCCTCCAATCACTGCGCATCTTCTTTGCCCTTTTGATTTCTCGTGAAGGCGTTCTTTGCGTTTTCTTAACAAAACCATGAGTTAAGATAATGCGCTTGCCCACTACGAAGAAGAACAGGATCCTTGCGGCATCATTACCGCATACCGTCCTCAACTCAAAGATTCCGTCATCTAGATGTCTCGAAAAAGGCATTCCGAGTTTAGGACCATATTCTTCAAGAAGGGCAATTCGACCAAGTATCTTTACCCGCATTTTCAAATAAAGAGAATCTATGAACTCTTCAACGGGTCTTTTTCCGTTTTCGTCTTCGTAATAATCGACCGAGTACATTAGATTTCTTTCTTGAAGATTATCATATATGATAATCTTCAAGAAAGAAATCTAATGTACTCGGTCGATTATTACGAAGACGAAAACGGAAAAAGACCCGTTGAAGAGTTCATAGATTCTCTTTATTTGAAAATGCGGGTAAAGATACTTGGTCGAATTGCCCTTCTTGAAGAATATGGTCCTAAACTCGGAATGCCTTTTTCGAGACATCTAGATGACGGAATCTTTGAGTTGAGGACGGTATGCGGTAATGATGCCGCAAGGATCCTGTTCTTCTTCGTAGTGGGCAAGCGCATTATCTTAACTCATGGTTTTGTTAAGAAAACGCAAAGAACGCCTTCACGAGAAATCAAAAGGGCAAAGAAGATGCGCAGTGATTGGAGGAGCAGAAATGAGTGATTATACAGAGCATCTCAAATCATCGCTGCATGACCCTGAATTCAAGGAAGAATGGAATGCCCAGGCTCCCGAGCGCGAAGTCATGCGCCTCATCGTCGAAGCACGCATGGCTGAGGGCATGACCCAGGCTGAGCTTGCTTTAGCTTGCGGCATGAAGCCAGCGAATCTCTGCCGTCTCGAAAACGGCAATGGCAATCCTTCGGTTGCCACTCTTTACAAGATAGCGCGCGGGCTTGGGCGGAAGCTCGAGATCCGGTTCGTATAGCTTACAGGCGTTCTTCAATCGCCTTCCATGCGTGCGTGGTAAGGCAGCTCTTATCTAAATCGCACGCCAGCTCCTCCCACATCGCATATGGCATTGTGAGCGATAGATAATCCGCTATAGCCTTGCTGCGTTGCGAGATGTCGAACAGGCCCATCACCGCAAGGGGCTCGTCTTTCTCCATTTGCTCAACCGCATACACGATGGAATGGCAGGCGGCTCCGAATGGTGCGATGGTGTTGAGTGCACGTCCGTTGTGGAATCCGAGCAGGGCTACCATCGCCGATATCTGATCTGCATTCGCGAACACGAACACGAGGTTTGGAGTTCCGATGCCCTCCCAACGGCTTTGCGGTGCGAAAACGACTCGCGGATATCCTTTGTCGGAGTAGGGCATCTCGGTCCTCCATTTCAGGGCTAGTTCTTCGGTGCAGAAGAAGCGCTCGCCCTCCTTCATATGGATGGGAGCCTTTTCTGGGGCAGCATCGCCCATGCCCTGCGAGAGCATGGTGTGGATATTCGGGTTGCCTCGCGTGAATCCGTCGCCGAAGCAGCAACCTACGGCACCACCAGGGCAGTTACAGCTCTCCTCATCAACCGAGATCGCCTTGCCATGCGCCGCCGACAAAAGGAGCGGAACGATGCAGTTGCGCTTTTCGGGTGAAGCGGTGATGTCGCATTCGGCATCGGTGTTGCCGAGAAATATGCCGACGGGTTCAAGTTCAAGGTGGAGCATCTGAATCAGCTGAACGTCCATGATGATTCCTTCCTCGCTTTTTATCGATATGAAGTGGCGTTCCAAAGCGTTTTGATGCGTGCGGCATGCAAGGTGATTGCTGCTTTTGCTCAGTATACCTTTTCCGTTGTGGGGGCGCTTTGTTTACAGTGGGAGCGTCGCCGTGAATGTGGTGCCGGTTTCGGCAGTGCTTGATACTTCGAGCGAGCCGCCATGCTCTTGCGCGATGCCATATGCGATGGCCAATCCGAGTCCGTGGCTATCGCCGTCGTTTACTCGCGCCTTATCCACGCGATAGAAGCGGTCGAAGATATGCGGTAGATCCTCTGCCGGAATCGGGTCGCCGTCGTTGTGTACGGAAAGCCGTGCCATGCTGCCTTCGCGGTCAAGTGTCAACGTGACGGTGGAACCGGCAGGTGCATACTTGCACGCATTGTCGATGAGCGTTTGCGCGAGTCTGCGGACGCGCGATGGTGTGCCGGTGACGTGGATATCGGGCGAGATCGTACTCGCGAATTCGACGTTCCGCTCGAATGCGACGCTTTCGAATTCGAGGAACTCGCCTTGCACCATCGTGGAAAAATCGATGTCCTCTCGAGGCATTGTGGTGTCACCCTCGTCGATCTGCGCCATGGTGAGCAAGTCATCGACCAGCTGCTTCATGTGCTCGGCCTCGGTCTTCGTGCTTTCGACCCATTGCGAGTTCTTCGCAATGGTTTCGTCAGCGTTGTCGAGCAAAATCGAGCTGTTCGCGAGGATGACGGTGAGCGGGGTCTTGAGGTCATGCGA
>JAUNJT010000102.1 GCA_030533105.1 Eggerthellaceae bacterium | reverse complement strand
TCGCTCAAACGCTTCAAGGACGATGTCAAGAGCGTCAAGCAGAGCTATGAGTGCGGCATCACCATCGCAGGTTACCAGGACATCAAGGTGGGTGATACCATCGAGGGTTACACCGTCAAGGAAGTGCAGCGCACCGAGTAAGTGCGCAACGATTTGCGTGAATGATAGGAACTAAATGAAGCAGAGTTCTGCAAATAGAAAAGTGAACGAGCAGGCGCGCGAGGTCATCGCGAGCATCCTTCTGTTCGACATCGCCGACCCGAGGCTTCGCCTCGTCACCATCACCGGTTGCGAGGTCAGCTACGACAGAAGCGCATGCAACGTCTTCTATACGACCGATGCGAAACGCTACGATGAGGTTGCAGAGGCATTCGGGAAGGCTTCCGGACGCATCCGCTCGCTCATGGCGAAACAGCTTTCGTGGCGGGTTGCGCCCGAGCTGCGCTTCATGCTGGACACCTCCGTCGACCAGGCACAGCGCATCGCCGATGCGCTCGCGGCCGATGCCGAGGCGATCGCCCGCATTGAAGAAGCGAATGCAACGGCAGACGAAGCGAGCGATGAGGCTTAGCCGTAAAGCTATGTAGGGGAAAAGACGATGACGGTTAGCGCACAGACGAACACGACCTTGCAAGCCATAGCGCAGGCCTTATCTTCGCGTGACGATTTCGTCATCTGCGGCCATGTCAATCCCGATGGCGATTGCGTCGGTTCCCAGCTGGCCTTGGCGAGTGCGCTTCGTGCATTGGGCAAGACCGTGACCTGCGTGTTCGCGCAGGACATCCCATATGAGAGCACACTTGCGTGCTTGCCTGGCTTCGATGGCATCATCCCATCCGCGGAGTTTGCGGGTGCTGTCGATACCTTCATCGCCGTCGATGTGTCGGATGCCAAGCGCATGGGGGATGCTGCTAAGCTGTTCGAGAACGCGTCGTATCGCATCATCATCGATCATCACGAGGTCGATACGCGTACATCCGAGCTCAACTATGTCGAGCCCGACGCAGCTGCGACGTCGATGATCATCTGGGACCTTATCGGGTGTTTCGATGTCGAGCGCGACACGGACATGGCAGCATGCACCTATGTGGGGCTCATGACCGATACGGGGAGATTCCAATTCCAGAATACCGACGCCCGTGCATTCTCGGCAGCGGCCGAGATGGTCGCATCAGGTGCCGATCCCGCATCCCTTTCAACGGCGATCTATCAGAATCGCACACGCGCTTCCGTTGCACTCGAGCACATCATGCTCGGCAACATCATCTACGACGATGAGAGGCAATTCGTCTTAAGCTGGGTGAGCCGCGATGATATGGAATCCGTCGGCGCTAAGCGTTCCGATGCCGAGTCGCTCATCGATACCTTAAGGTCCATCCGCGGCATCCGCGTTGCATGCATTTTACGCGGTGAGGATGGCTGCGTTCGTGGAAGCCTGCGGGCGAAGGACGCAACCGATGTCGCCCGTATCGCAAGGTTGTATGGCGGTGGCGGCCATGTCGCTGCTTCGGGCTTCACCATCCACGACACCATGGACGTTGCTCGCAATAGCGTGCTTGCCACGCTTCAAAAGGAATTGAGCTGAGCGTGGCGTACGCGCGGGGAGCATCGGGCCTTTCTTTCGTAGTCGGTGTCGATAAGCCTTCAGGGATGACCTCGCACGACGTCGTGAATGCATGCCGCCGAATCTTTTCCGAACGTCGTGTCGGGCACACGGGCACTCTAGATCCTCTGGCCACCGGCGTCCTTCCCATTTGCGTAGGTCCTGCGACAAGGCTCGATCAATATCTCGTCGGTCACGATAAGACCTATGAGGCGCGCATCGCCTTCGGCGCATCGACCGATACCTTCGATGCTTTCGGTTCCATTGTAGAGACTGCTTTGATTCCACCCGAAGTTAAGGAGGAGCGCGTCGCGCGCGCATGCCTTGCGAGCATGGTCGGCTTCCAGATGCAGATACCGCCTGCGCATTCAGCGATCAAGGTAGAGGGGAAGAAGGCATACGAGGCTGCCCGCGCAGGCCAAGAAATCGAACTTGCGCCACGCGAGATAACGGTCTATGAAGCGGCCCTTTCCGGCATCTCGTACGACGAGGAGACCGGCTACGTGAATTGGGACGTCACCTTCAGCGTCTCTTCAGGGACGTATATTCGGGCTTTGGCGCGTGACTTGGGCGTGATGCTATCATGCCCTGCGCATATCGCCTCGCTCCGTAGAACCAGCGTTGGCTCGCTTACTATCGAAGAGTGCCACACGCTCGAATCGCTGGAAGATCGCCACGAGGACGTAGCTCTCGACCCCGTTGCGCTTCTGGGCTTCCGCGTCGCGTTCGCTAAGGGAGAACAGAAAGCGAAGCTTGTCAATGGGAATCCGCTCGACCCATCTGAAACCGAGTTATTCGCCCTACATGAGGCAACTTATGAGGAGCGATTGGATGCATGCTCATCTCTGCTTGCCTCGACTGAGGCGCCTCCTTGTGAGGGGGAGCTGATCAGCGTAGTTTGCGATGGGTCCCTCAAGGCCATCTACGCGTACGATGAGGCGCGGGGGCGCTTCAATGCGAAGACCATCTTCTCTGTGGGGGTGTCACGTGGCTAAGCTTTTCTTCTGCCAAGATATCGCGCAATTGCGCGATTACGCATTGGAGTTGTCTGGCGCAGTTGCCTGTCTCGGCGTGTTCGACGGTCTGCACCGCGGTCATGCATACCTGATCGAGCAAATGCTATCCCATGCGGAAATGGAGCATGCGGGCTCCCTCATCATCACGTTCGATATCGACCCCGATGAGTTGTTCCGTCCAGATGCCCTTAAAAAACTATCCGATAACGCTTCGCGCATCGATGCGCTCATGGACACATCGGCAGATGCCGTGCTCGTTCTTCCATTCACGCGCGAATTCGCCGCGCTATCCCCTGAAGCCTTCCTTGCCGTCTGCCTGGAGCCTTTAAGCCTTACCGGTCTCCATGTCGGTTCGGATTTCAGATACGGAGCGAAGGCTATGGGCACGACCTGTCAGTTGGAGGAGTGGGGAAGCGCCCATGGCGTGACCGTCATATCCCATAAGCTCTTGGATGCCGATGGTGTGCCGATTACCTCGACGAGGATCCGTTGTGCGCTCGCCGAAGGCGACATCGTTACCGCGAACGAGCTGCTCGGTCATGCGTATTCGGTCTCGGGGCGTGTGCTTAAAGGGAGGGGCGAGGGTGCCAAGATGGGTATCCAGACCGCGAACCTCGAAGTCCCCGATAACTGCCTTGCCATCGCGGAGGGTGTGTACGGCGCCCGCGCTTGCATACGCGACGAGGTTTTCAAGGCTGCTGTCTCGGTTGGCGTCTCTCCGATGTTCGAGGATGTTGCTACGGCGAATCTCGAGGCGCATATACTCGATTTCTCGGGCGATCTGTATGGAGAGACCATAACGGTTTCGTTCCTTGCGTGGCTCCGTCCGATGATGCGTTTCGAGAGCACCGAAGCGCTTGTTTCCACGGTGAAGTCCAACATCGAGTGGGTACGCGAGCACTGCTGATGGGGTTTAAGTCCCATCGTTAGCAAAACTATAGGTAAGTCTCGCGCGCAAAAAGCAACCGCCAAACGGAAAAACCGCCTTATATTCTTTATTTAGCTACAAGGTTTCCTAAAATGAATTGGTTTTATTCCGACCGCTTTGAATGCCCAGCGATCGGAGTGAAACATGAAATGTTCGCCCTTTGAGTAAAAGGAGGGAATCCCGTGACTACTGCAGTCGCATGGATGGCCCCGATTTGCGCTGCCATCGGCATCATCACGGCCATCTATTTAGGGAAGTGGGTCCTTGCGCAGGATCCCGGCAGGGAGAAGATGAATAGCATCTCCCTGAAGATTCAGCAGGGTGCGAAAGCATTCCTCTTAAGCGAGTACAAGTTGCTCATCATCTTCATGGTCGTCGTGGCGGTCGTCATGGCCTTTGCCTTGAGCTGGATCACCTCGCTGGCGTTCATCACCGGCGGCGTGCTCTCCGCAGCGGCAGGCTATGTCGGCATGCATGTTGCCACGCGCGCCAACACCCGTACCGCCCATGCGGCCGAGGAATCCATCGCGAAGGCTCTGAACGTTGCTTTCAAGTCCGGCCTGACCATGGGTCTGTGCGTCGCTTCGTTCGCGTTGATGGGCCTCTCCCTTTGGCTCATCCTCCTCGTGTTCGGTGTTGACACCGTCGAGCTCATGAAGACCAACGTCGGCATGGTCGAAGGCTTTGCGACCGGCGCTTCCGCTGTCGCTCTGTTCGCCCGTGTCGGTGGCGGCATCTACACGAAGGCTGCTGACGTCGGTGCCGACCTCGTCGGCAAGGTCGAGGCTGGCATTCCCGAGGACGACCCGCGCAACC
>JAUNJT010000101.1 GCA_030533105.1 Eggerthellaceae bacterium | reverse complement strand
AACATTTTTGCGGAAAAAGTTGTGAACGGCTAACAAGGACCATGGAATCGCCTGCGCACTGCAGGAATCGTCGCAAAGAAAGGACCAGGGGGATGATCCCTCCTGGTCCCTAGAAGCGAACAGGCATTTCGGGGATAGCCCGAATCAGCTCCTTAAGCTTGCTAGATGAGATTGCCGACCACACGGAACATGTAGGCGAGCTCGTCTGCGTCCATCTCCTTCGGCACGGGATAGAGCGGATTGGACTCGGCATCGGCGTTCGCCGCCATCTGCGGGATGTCCTCTTCCTTGATGCCCTCGATGTATTTGGGGATATCCATGGACTCGTTCATCTCATCCACCCATTTGATGAATGAGATCGCTGCGGTCGCATCGTCCGCTGCAATCGGGGCGATGTCGATCAGACGGGCGAGTTTGGCCAGTTGCGGATAGCAGCTCTTTCCGTAAGCGCGCAGCATGTGCGGCAAGATGACGGCATTCGCGAGGCCATGCGGGGTGCCGTACTGGCCGCCCAGCGCGTGGGCAAGTCCGTGCACGTATCCGACGTAGGACACCGTGAATGCGATGCCGGCGCAGTAAGCGGCATACAGCATCTTCTGGCGCGCCTCGGCATCGTTGCCATCGTCATAGGCGCGTTTCAGGTACTTATGGATGAGGATGACGGCTTGCTCGGCACGCTCGCGTGTCTCCTTCGTGGTGCTGTGGCCGATATACGCCTCGACGGCATGCGTGAGCGCATCCATGCCGGTGGTCGATGTGATGCTCTTCGGGAGGCCCGTGGTCAGACGATAATCATGGACCGCATACTTCGGGATCAGGCAGAAGTCGTTGATCGGGAACTTATGATGCGTCTTGGAGTCGGTGATGACCGCGGCAAGCGTCACTTCGCTGCCGGTTCCTGCGGTAGTCGGCACGGCGATGAGCAGAGGGAGCTTTGCCATGACCTTCAAGACGCCGGCCATCTTCTCGACGGGCTGCTTCGGTTTCGCGATGCGCGCTGCGGCGCCCTTCGCGGCATCCATGGACGAGCCGCCGCCGAAGCCGACGAGTGCCTGGCAGCCGTTCTCCAGATAGATCTTGCGGATCTCCTCGACGTTGTCGATGGTCGGGTTCGGGACGACCTTGTCGTAGAGGATGGCGCGCACGCCTGCGGCCTCGCATGCCGCGAGGGTGCTATCGCACAGGCCGAGCTTGCTGATGCCGCCATCGGTCACGACGATGATGGATGAGATGCCCTTCTCAACGCACAGCTTCGCGATCTCATCGGTGCTGGATAGGATCTTCGGCTCGCGATAGGGCATAACGGGGATTGCGGCGCGGAATCCCTTCTGATAGGCACGGCTGAATAACTTACGTCCGAATTGCATGGTATTCTCCTCCTTTAATCGGTGGGTTCTTCCATATGTATGGCATCGATGGGGCATGCTTTTACGCACAGCCTGCATGCGATGCAAGATTCCGGATGGATTATCTCGGCGATGGCGCCGGTGTTGCCTTCGGCCTTAGGCTCGCTAAGCTCGATGCAACCCTTCGGGCAGCTGATGATGCACAGGCTGCATCCGATGCATTCGTCCGCATCGACCACAGGGTGCCACCACAGCTTCTTGTTCACGCGAACGGTCTTGAATCCGCCTTCGTCAAGCACCGCTCCCTTCGCGCAGAGCCGCCCGCACAGCCCGCAGCGGATGCAGGCATCGGGGTCGATCGTATGCTGTTCCTTGGGCTTGCCGCTGATGGCGCCCACAGGGCAGTTCTTCGCGCAAAGCGTGCAGCCGATGCATGCGTCGGTGATGGAGTACGCTGACATATTGCCTCCTAACCGCCGCAGACCGGCGACATCAGATACACGGTCTGACCATCTTCGAGTTTCGTGTATTTACGGCATTGTTTGCCGTCGATCAAAATGATGCAGCCATCGATGTCGGCGGCTTTTATCTGCGTGCCTGGCTTTACCTCGCGCGCTTTCGCAAGCAGGATGGGGTAGAGGTCCCGAACATAGTCGGCCTCTGCTTCAAGCTCGTGCAAACCGGTGTCCAAGCGGAACATCCCGAGGAGCTTTACATTGACATGCGCCATATCCGCTCCTTTTCCTAGATGATCTTCAGTTTCTTCAGCGTGCGGGTGGTGGGGATGCCGCCTTGCGTCCATCCGCGCGCACGGTAGTATTCGCTCTTCAGGGTGTCGAGCGGAACGACCGTCGTGGGATCGTCAGGATCCTGCGGTTCATCGGTTAAGCGCTTCGGCAGCGTATCGTCTTTCGCGCTGACACCGAATTTCGTGGATATGTGCCGCTCAAGCGTGTAGCCGCGCTCACCGCGCTCCATATAATCGCCCATCGTCATGTTCATCCCGGTGACAAGCTCGAACGCCTTCGTGTGCGGGAGGTTCGGCAGATGCATGTGTGCGATCTGCGGGAGCTTGTTGATGCCGCGCAGCGCAGCTCCGAGGTGGGGCATGGCCTTGTTGACGGTGGAAGTGATCACGCTGTTCGGGCGCGTTATCAGAGGACTCGGGAAGAACATGTACGTGGTGAACAGGCACATGCCGCATGCTGCGGTGGCTTCCATGAGGTCTTGGAACATCATGGTGGTGTCTGCCTTCGCCTTCGGCGTCTGCGGATCGACGAACAAGCCGAGGCCCTCCAAGATGACGAGGTAGCCGCCGTTTAGGTGGCAGCCGCCGCGATTGCTGACCGCGTATCCCAATCCCATGCCCACGGCGCGGCGCGGCTCGTAGGCGGAAAGCTCGAGGCCCTTCGACTGTATCGCGAAATCCAATCCGCCGTACTTCTCGGCGAGGCGCTTGCTACCGAGTGCGAGCTCGTCTCCTATGCCGCGGCGATGCGCGATATCGTCGAAGATCTGCTCGAGTTCGTCGACATGCCCGAACGAAAGACCGTTGTCCCACAAGCCCTTCTCGTTGGCTTCCATGGCCCACGCGATAGTGCCTGCAGCGGAGATGCTGTCCATGCCGAGGTCATCGAGCACGTAGTTCATGCGCAGCACGGCTTCCAGATTGTCGTTGTCGATGTTCGCCGATAGGAGCCCGAGCGTTTCGAGCTCGGGGCCCTTCACGGGGCGTCCGTCCACGATGACGGTGCGACTGCACTTCATGGGGCAGCTCACGCAGCCCTTATTCACGATATTGTGCTTCTCTGCGAGCGTCTCACCGTTCACCTTGTCGAAGCCGTCGAATCTTCCAGCGGAGAAGTTGCGCGAGGCCAGCATGCCGCGCATCTGCATGGAGCTGACCAGGCCGGCCGTGCCCATGCGGGGCAGTTGCGTGCCGGTAAGCGGATGGGATCGCAGCTTCTTGTAGAACTTCTTGTTGAACTCCTTGGCCTTCTTCGGGTTCGCGATCTTGATCTCGTGATTGCCGGTGACCGCGATGGCTTTAAGGTTCTTCCAACCCATTACCGAGCCCAGACCGGTTCGCCCCGCTGCGCGCTCGTCGCTGCCGATGCCGGCGTACAGCACGCCGTTCTCGCCTGCGGGGCCGATGACCATCTGGCCGAAGGCGCGCTTGGCACCCCATTTCTCTTCGAGGAGCTCTGCGACGCGCTCCTGGGTCGCCATGACGCGCAGACCCCAGAGACCGTCTTCATCGGCATCATGGAAAATGAACTTGCCGTTATTGATCTCAAGCCATGTGTGGTTTTGGCATTTCCCTCTGATGATCAAGGCATCCATGCCGGCCTTCTTCAAGAAAAAGCCGAAGGTGCCGCCGCAATTCGATGAGGCGACGATGCCTGTTTGAGGGGAGAGCGAGGAGATGTTGAATCTAAACGAGCTCGGCACGCCCGTACCCGTGAGGGGGCCGGTGGAGATGATGATCGGGTTCTCCTCGGAAAATGGGCTTTCCGAGCCGGTGAGCATGTCCTGGAGGATGCGTGCCGCCATGATCTTGCCACCTACGAAAAGGCGGCGATCGTCATCGGTCCAGGGGTATTCTTTCGCTTGCTGCGTGGTAAGGTCGAGCTCTACGACCTTGCCCATGTATCCGCCGAACGATGTCGACATACTACCCTCCCTTCGATTCTCAAACTCCCATATTCAGTATAACACTGCTTTGCTGTTGAAACTGCGGTGCATCATCACGCCTGAAACAACGAGGCCGGCATCTTGCCGGCCTCGCATCCTTTTTTGTTTCCGGCATGCCTTAATCAACGGCGACCAAGACGTCGGTGGCCTTGATGATGGCGACTGCGGGCTTGCCTTCAGCGAGCTCGAGCGCCTCGATGGCCTCGTTGGTGATCGATCCGGTGATCTTGACGCCGTCAGCATCCTCGATGGTCACGTGGCCGTTCACTGCGCCCTTATCGACCGCAACGACCGTGCCTGCGATCTGGTTACGGGCGGAAAGGCCGGCGAGCTTCTCGGTGGCGAACATGACGTT
>JAUNJT010000100.1 GCA_030533105.1 Eggerthellaceae bacterium | reverse complement strand
ACACCGACTTCGGCGAAGGCCTGCGCGAGACCATCGCCTGGTATCAGGAAAACATCGCCTGGTGGGAGGCTGAAAAAGCCGAGACCGAGGCGAAGTATGCCAAGAGCGGGCAGTAATCGGTGGGAAAAGGCCTGAACAAGCGTGCCTTAGCGCTCATTGCGCTTCACGTGCTGCTGCTCGTGTATTCAAGCACGTCGTTCTTCAGCAAAAACGCCGCCCAGCAAGAGTTTCTCAGCCCTGCCTTCATCGGGTTTTACATCGGCATGATTGTTGTCCTCGGCATCTATGCCGTGGGATGGCAGCAGGTCATAAAGCACCTGCCGCTCACGCTTGCATTCGCGAACAAGGCAGTGACCGTGGCATGGGGCATGTTCTGGAGTGTGTGCTTCTTCCATGAGGCCATAACCGCGCAGATGATCGTCGGTGCCATCATCGTCATGGCGGGGGTGGCGTTATTCAGCTACGCTGATGCACGCGAACAACAGGAAGCCACTGCCCCGGGCGGTGATGCGTGATGTTCCTGTATGCGTGCATATATGCACTCGGCGTGTTCCTCGCCTCAATCTCGCAGGTCATGCTCAAGAAGGAGGCGATGAAGGAGCATGAGTCGCTCCTTGCCGAATACCTGAACCCGATGGTCATTTTCGCGTATGCGATATTCTTCGCCACGACGCTCATGACAATCCTCGCCTATACGGTCATCCCCGTGTCGCTTGGCGCTGTTCTAGAGGCCACGAGCTATCTGTATGTCACTGCGTTTGGCGCGCTCATCTTCAAGGAGCGCATCACCATGCCGAAGCTCATCGCCATCGGCCTCATCATCCTTGGGGTGATTGTCTTCGCCCTCGGCATGCCCGCATAAGCCTGGCGAACCCTTCTCGTAAGGTGCTATGGCACACAGCATTCCAATGGGTTACCGAATGTCGCACACGAATGAGAACGCAATCTCTGTTTATCCCCTACTGAACTTGTACACCTTCAAGGTTGCGAACGAATCGTCGCCGCTTATCATATCGACAAGCTCGCATTTCGCATCCTTGTCATAGTGCTCTTTCAGATACTTGTGTACGATTTCCGTTACCGAATCGCTCCCGGACACGAAACGGGCATTCTCGTTATCGAGCAGCCCCTTCAAAGGATTCTGCATGCCGGCCGCCTCGTTCTTGGCATCCGTGTAGGGCGAACGCGATGCCCAACCGCCGATTCCGATGATGCGGGTCTGCAGTTCGTCATCGTAGAACGCACGCATGTAATGCGAATAGTACAGCTCGCGATGCGCCATATTCTGGCAGGCGAATACGTAATCGGGATGCTCGTGCACGTAATCCACGAACGCGTTATGCGGCTCGAACGATTCCGCGGCAAACGTCGAAGTCAGGCGTTCGGGAACGAAGTGGTCGTGGCAGAGGATGGCAACATGGGCGGCCGCGATGAACGGCAACGCGATGGCGAGAAGCCCCAAGGCCACTTCCCCGGCTTTCAACAAGATATTCGACGAGGCGAATTCATCGCCTTGCTTTTCAGGCCCACGCGTGGACCATTGATACGCCGCAAGCATGCCGACCGCCGAGAATGCAATCAGCCATATGGGGTAATGCACGCGCTCTGGAAGCCGCCCGACGGCGTGGAAGCAGATTGCGATGAACAAACCCAACAAGAGTATGCCGATGCCAAGCGCCTTGTTTCGACCCCGCAGGAAGAAGATGGCGAACAAGAACATCGTGCAGACCATGAGCACAAACCCGCGGTCAGACAGGATGCGCTTCGCATAATCCTTTAAGACACCCATCGGCGTCTTTCCTTCAAGGGAACTCACACCGGCGATCTCGAAAATCTTCGTCAGACGTTCGGTAGTATAGAAATCCGGATCTTCGGAAACCCAGTTGAACAGCATCCGATAATCGTTTTTAGAAACGCCGATCTCCTTCAGCTCGTCCTTCACTTCCTTGTACTCTTTATGAGGATAGTCAGAGAGGTTCGCCCGCGCGTCGTTGTATGCGCGCCAATCGGACCAGGGAGATTGCTGCCAAACCGCCATATCGTATGCTCCGAGGCCGAGGCTGAGGATGACGGCGACCACGAAGGGCCAGAGCCGCAAGATGGACGCTCCCGCCGAACCGATCGTCTCGCGTTTATATAAGGCGATGGCAAGCGCCACGATGCCGAAAAGCGGGATGCATATCAGGACCATCGCGAAGCGCCAAAGCGAGCCGAGGACGATGAGCGCGATACCCCAGATGACATCCATTGGCGCATGCCGGTCGAATATGAGCGACGAGCAGAGCACCATGCAGCCAGCACATGCGGCAATGAAGGCAACGCAGGTGAAATTGTTGATGACGATGCAAATCGGCATCGCGTAAATGCCCATGAACGCAATGACGACGGCCCCGATGCGCAACGGCAGGTGGCGTATGGCGATGTACGAGATCGTAAAATACGACAGGAACACCGTCGCAAGCTCGAGGACCGCAAACCAGTTGAAGTTCGAATACGCGACATTTAATGCGTAGATGACCTGGCATAACGCAGCATTGACGAACAGGCTGAGCCCCTGCTCGCCCATCAGGCGCCCGCTGAGGGCGTTGGCTATCGCGAAGTCGTCGTTAAGGTTTCGATGCCACCACGTGACGCTTGAAAGCAACACGAGTATCGCGGCGAACATACATGCCAGAAGGAAGCTTTTAGCCCTCGAATCGGCAATACCCTGCCAACCCGCTGCAAGTTTTCCAAGGAATGTATTCGAACGGGCTTCGTCCATCAGTAGACAGCCAGCTTATCGGGACGCAGGAGGTTGTTCCCGTCCGCATCGAGCACCTTCACGTTGTCGAAGATACGCTGTGAGATCTCATCGATCTGCTCACGGGTATCGGCCTTCAGGTAGAACCGAACCGTATAGGGCATCACACCGGTGATTTCCTCGCCAGGCTGGTAGTACAAGGCGCTTTCCTGGACGTTCGGATACTTCATGGCCTCGAGGACGGTATCGACATTTGCGACCGTTCCGCCAATGCCGTGCAAGTACAGGCCACAGCTGTGGCGCGGATGGTGTGGCGTATGGCCTTCGAGCAGCTTGCAGAGCGCCTCGTGATCGTACACGTAATCAACCAGGAGCTCCTCGATGAACAGTCCGCATGCGTGCGTGACGAGTTCATGCTCGTAACCGAACAGGCGGCCTGCGCACTCGCAAACCTGTATTCCGTCTTCTTCGGACCAGAAGAATTGCATTGAGAGCGGTCCGTTGGAAATCCCCACGTAATCAGCGACCTTTTTCACGATCGCGCGCGCCTCATCTTCGACGAAATCGATGAGGCGGCTCGGATATGCGCAGCGGCTGACATATGGGATAACCATCGGGTCGTCGCTCGAGGTCTCGCGGTCGGCGATGCTGAGCGTCACAACCTCGCCATCGACGATCCAGTTCATCATGTTGAACTCGTGACCGGTATAGAGACGCTCGGCAAGCGCATACCCAAGCGTCGAATACGACGCGACTTCGTCGTACTTCTCGCGTAGTTCTGCTTCGCTGCGGATGATGTAGATGCCATGCGAACCATACCCGTTAGCCGGCTTCACGACGCAGGGATATCCGATGGGCGCAATGTCCTCGGCGATGCTGTCGCGGAAGACCTTCACAGCTTGGGCGGAATTGATGCCAAGTTCTGCAAACATTTCCTTCATCAGGGGCTTTTCGCGCAGGTAACGGAAGTTATCCGGCTTCGCATAACACTTGAGGCCTGCGCGGTCGGCAATATCGATGAGGCATTCTGCGAGCAAATCCGAAAACGAGGCGATGATGCCATCCACCTGCTGCTCGCGGCACACCTGCGCGATGGCTTCGGTGTTTCGCACGTCGATATTGAAGGCAACGTCCGCGCATGCCTTCGCGGGGCCGTTCTCGTATCCGTCGCATACGATGGTATATATGCCCTGCGAGCGGGCGTATTCGACCAACGAGACGAACTCGTCCATCGAACCCAGTATCATCAGTCGGTGTTGCATTGCTGCATTATAGCAAACCATGGTTTTTCCCCTTACCCAGCTATCTTTTTGAGCGCTTGGCTATTGACCATCGTACGGAAACAACAGATAAACGCAACGTCATCGATTTCCTTGTTGGCGATGAACTCATCGATATCGCCTTTATAGCGTCTCGGATCGAGCACGCATATGTATTTGTAATTCGGCGCGAAGAACCGCTCCATGCAATTCGTGAAGGAATCCCCGATGATGAGCAGCCCGCCCTCACCGTTTTCGTTGTAGATCTCAATCCGAGCTGAATCCCCATGGAAGTACCCGGCATACACATCCTCAAGCTGGTCTTTTTTCGAGAACGGCTGCTCCGAATAGCCCGTATCGAGGTTTGAAAGCTGCTTGTCATCGCCATTGATCTTCACGCTGATGCCTTCAAGCTCCGGCAGGTAGTCCTCG
>JAUNJT010000099.1 GCA_030533105.1 Eggerthellaceae bacterium | reverse complement strand
ATCGAGCAAGCTTCAATCGAATTCTCACCAAAACTCACCGTCATCACGGGCGAGACCGGCGCGGGCAAATCTGCCCTGCTCTCAGCGTTAGGCCTTCTCATGGGAGCACGTGCCGATAAGATGGCAGTACGGGAAGGCGAGGATAAGCTTTCGGTGGCGGGACGCTTCTTCGGATTGCTTGCACCAGATGCAGATGACGCATCCGATGAAACCATCATCACACGTTCTGTCACATCCGATGGGCGTTCGAAGGCGACGATCGATGGCATGATGGCAAGCGTAGGCGAACTCGCTTCGCGCGTCGCTCCATCCATCGACCTTTGCAGCCAGCATGAGCATCAGCAGTTGATGCGCCCCGCAACGCATCTCAAGATGCTCGATGCGTGGTGCGGTGAGAACATCTCTGATGCGAAAGCCGCATATGAGGCGGCATTCGATACCTTCAAGGAAGCTCAAGCTGAGCTTGACCGCGTGAATGCGGCATCTGCCGCCGACTTAGCGCAGCTCGATGATGCGCGGCTTGTGCTTCGCCGTATCGATGCGGTCAACCCGAAGGAAGGGGAGTACGAGCAGCTGATAGATAAGCTTGCTCGCGCCGAGCATGCCGAGTCTCTCGCGCTCGCTGCGCAAACCGCGCATGATGCTTTGAGCGGCGATGGCGGTGCCATCGATGCGCTCGAAGTGGCGGTAAGCGCGCTTTCTGGAGTTTCTCGCATCGATGCGAGCTTAGAACCCTATGTGGCTTCGCTTCGCGAGGCAGGTTATCTCTTGGAAGATGCTGCAGGCGAGGTGCGCGACTATCGCGAATCCGTGGAATTCGATCCTGATGAGCTCGAGCGCATGCAAGAGCGCGTAAGCGCCATGCAAGGTTTGCTCAAAGCGTACGGTCCGCGCATGCAGGATGTGCTTTCTGCGCGCGAGGCAGCGGCTCATCTTGTGGAAGCAGTGGATGATACGGACTTCGCACGCGAACGCGCGCAGAAGGCCGCAAATCTCGCCAAGACCGAGCTTGAGCGTGCGGCAGATGCGCTTGCCAGGCTGCGCAAGGAGGCAGCCCCTCTGCTCTCAGATGAGGTCAACGCCTATATGCAACGGCTTGAGATGGGCTCGGCGAGTATCGAATGCGCGGTTTTCGATCTCGAGTTCGAATCGTGGACGCGCACAGGTTCGCAAGCGGTCGAGTTTCTGTTCAAACCAGGTTCGAGCTTGCAGGCACGTCCTTTGCAACGCATCGCATCGGGTGGTGAGATCAGCCGTGTGATGCTCTCGATCAAGGCGGTACTGGGTGAAGCAGATGAGGTCGATACGCTTATCTTCGATGAGATCGATGCGGGTGTTGCCGGTTCCGCTGCCCGTGCACTCGGCGAGGTGCTCTCCGACCTTGCGAAGACGCATCAGGTCATCGCCGTGACGCATCTTGCGCAAGTTGCTGTGCATGGCAATGCGCACTATGTGGTGCAAAAGACCGATGAGGCGTACCCACGCACATTCATCGAGGAGATCTATGGGGATGTGCGCGTTGATGAGATCGCCCGTATGCTTTCCGGTGAAGTAACGGACGTGTCGCGTGCACACGCCGAGGAGCTCATGGCGCAGGCATCTGTCTACGCTTCTTAACTATCCGATTTAAAAAGAGTTTTAACGAGGCGCTTAGGCGTTATCTTTTGTACGCGGTATGCACGGCGGCGATGCCGCCTGTCAGGTTCTTCCACGATACATCGCAAAATCCAGCGGCAGTGAGCATCGCAGCGAACGTCTTCTGATCGGGGAAGGCCTTGATGCTCTTTGCGAGATATATAAATCCAGATTTTTCACCTGTGATGAGTCCGCCCCAGAAGGGGATCATGTGGGCGAGGTAGAAGTTATAAAGCGCGCGCCATAGGGCATTGGTCGGCGTGGAGAATTCGAGGCAGACAAGTTGTCCGCCTGGCTTGAGGACGCGGAAGATCTCGGAGAGAGCTTTCTCGCGGTCGGGCATGTTGCGGATGCCATATGCCATGGTGACCGCCTCATAGCTCTCATCATCGAAAGGCATGTCCTGAGCATCCACCACCTGGAAATCTATCGGTACGCCGCAGTTCGCATGCTCTTTTTCCACATGATGACGGGCCACCTCGAGCATCTCGGGGACGAGATCGGTGAGTTGGATGTGGCGGGGGCGCTTGGCGCGTGCGACCGCGAAGGCGACATCGCCCGTGCCGCCCGCGACATCGAGCACGTCATCGTCGTGGCCGATGTCGGCGAGCTCCATCATGTGCTTCAGCCATAGCTTGTATGCGCCGAAGCTCGAGACCGCGTTGAAGCGCTCGTATTTCTTGGCTATGGAGGAGAAGATATCCTTCACGCGCTCAGAGGAGATCTGCGCGGGTGCTTGTTTGCCTGTTGCTGTATCGATGCTCATGGTACGGCAGTATAGCAGGTTCACATCGTCCCTGCGAGTGGTCGAAATTGAACTCTACTCTTTGCGTAAAAGTGTTTTTCCGCTAACATTTAAATGTTATGCAAATTGCAAGACGACATAAAAGTGCTCACGCAAGCCTCATTCTGGTCGTTTTCGGAGCGGTTTTAGCGCTATGCATCGGAGTATTCCTACCACGTGCATACGCCGTTCCGTCCGTCGATGAAGCGCAGGAGGCGCTCTCTGAGGCCGAGGCCCACATGGAGGCCGTCACGGCTGAGTATACGCAGCTCAAAGCCGAATACGATGCGCTTCAAGTACAGATCGACGAGGCGGCAGCTAAGGCCATGGAAGCGCAAAAGAAGGTCATCGCCGGTCGTAATGACTTAGGAACGCTTGCGAATTACGAATATCGCGGCGGCTCGCTCGGCATCCTCGATATGATCTTGAGCTCCGAGGACTTCAGCGAGCTTTTGCGCAATCTGGAGTACCTCGCTTCCATCCAGCAGTATCAAGCGGACATCATAGCCGAGCAGAAAAACCGCGTCGCCGAATATCAGGCGCTCCTGAAACTGCTCAACGAGAAGCGCGATGAGCAGGATGCGAAGCTAATTGAGCTCGAGGCGAAGCAGGCTGAAGCCCAAGCGATCGTCGACGAGGCGAGAAACACGCTCGAGGATGCGCAAGCCGAGGAGGCCAGGCTCGAGGCGCTCGCCCTTGCGGCCGCATCGATGTATAACGCGTATTCCGATCCTGGGATCTACGATGGGTGGAACACCAATCCCGGCGCGGGCGATGACGGCTCAGGTGACGTTTCGGAACCGGGCACCACAGGCTGGTTCACGGGCTATGCGTCCGCATACGGCGGCGTGAGCGATCCCACGACCCCGAACCCCGGCATCACCGCGACGGGCGCGGTCTGCGATGATTGGTCCATGGGCGTCGCGGTGCCGATGGCATGGAAGAACTACCGTCAGTATTTTGGGAGGACGGTCGAGATCAATTACAACGGCATGACCGTGATCGCCACGGTCAACGATTGCGGGTATATGGGCGCGGGAAGCCGCAGCCTCGATCTGCAACCGGGCGTCTGGAAGGCGTTCGGATTCGATACGTGCAACGCATGGGGCGTTCGCATGGTAAGTTACCGTTTCCTGTAGCGAATCCGCAGGATAACTACATATAAGTCTCTCGAAAAAGCATACAATACAAAAGATTGACATGCTATGTGTGAAACGTGTTTCCGAAAGGCAGTAAGGGTATGGCAATAACAGACGAACTCGAATCGCTGCGAATTCAAACGCTTGCGGCTATTTCCGCGGCCGCATCTTCGGCCGACCTCGATCAGGTACGTATCGCGGTGCTTGGCAAATCCGGCACGCTGACGGCGTATCTGCGCGGCATGGGGCAGCTTCCCAAGGAAGAGCGCGCGAGCGTGGGCAAGACCGTGAACGACGTGCGCAAAGTCGTCGAGGAGGCGCTTTCTTTGCGCAAGGCCGATCTCGATGCAGCCGAGCTTGAGGCAGCCATCGATGCAGCGGCAGTCGACGTGACGCTTCCCGGCAGATCCCAGCAGATGGGTACGCGCCATCTGATCAACCGCATCACCGACGAGGTGTGCGAGATCTTCTTAGGCTTAGGCTACAGCGTGGCATACGGTCCTGAAATCGAAACCGATTATTACAACTTCACCGCGCTCAACGCGCCGGCTGACCATCCGTCCCGCAGCATGCAGGACACCTTCTATGTCCTCGACCGCTCGGGCGACGCCTCGGCCGTCAAGGGCGAGTCGGACGTGCTTCTGCGCACGCAAACCTCTGGTGTGCAGGTGCACGTGATGGAGCAGCAGAAGCCGCCCATCTACATCGTCGCGCCCGGCAAGGTGTATCGCCGCGATGTTGCCGACCCGAGCCATCTGCCCCAGTTCACCCAGATCGAGGGCCTTGTCGTCGACCGTGGCATCACCTTCGGCGACCTTAAAGGAACGCTCGATTACTTCTGCAAGCAGATGTTCGGCGAGGAGCGCAAGACACGTT
>JAUNJT010000044.1 GCA_030533105.1 Eggerthellaceae bacterium | reverse complement strand
TGTAGGTACTCGACATTGTATAACAATATGCGCCCGTGCAGAACACGCAGACGATGTCACCGACCTCAGGCGTCTGTATGGGCATGTCGACGACAACTACATCGCCGCTTTCGCAATGCTTGCCGCACAGCGTGATGATCTCTGTGCGGGGTTGGTCGGCCTTGTTCGCAATGATCGGCTCGTAGCTTGCGCCGTACAAGGCCGTGCGGATGTTGTCGGACATGCCGCCATCGATGGCGACGTACTTGCGGATATCCGGGAGCGTTTTCATGATGCCGATGGTGTAGAGCGTGACGCCTGGGTTTGCCACGAGACTGCGTCCAGGCTCTACGTACAGACGCGGCAGTGGCATGTCGAATTGCGCGCAAGCATCACGGACGGCCGTTGTGGTCATCTCAGCGAAGTCGTCGATCGACGGCGGATTATCCTCTGCCTTATAAGCGATGCCGAGGCCTCCACCCAAATCGAGCTCATCAAGAGTTAAACCATATTCGCGGTTCACGCGCGCCATGAATTCGACCATGATGAATGCGGCTTCGCGGAACGATGACAAATCGAAAATCTGCGAGCCGATATGGCAATGGAAACCCTTAAGCTCCACATTCGGCGTTGCCAGAACGTCAGCTACGCAGCGGAACGCAAAATCGTCCATGCCGATGGTGAATCCGAATTTGGAATCTTCGGAGCCAGTAATGATGTAATCATGCGTATCGGCTTCCACGCCGGGCGTGATGCGCATGTAGATGGGCTGGACAACACCAAGTTCACCGGCGATGCGGGAGATGCGTGCAAGCTCAATGCGGCTGTCAATGATGATACGGCCAACGCCTGCCTCGATCGCCTCGAGCAATTCGCGCTCGGTTTTGTTGTTGCCGTGCAAAAACACATCCTTCGGGTCGTAACCGCATGCAAGCGCACAAGCAAGCTCGCCACCGCCCGAGGAATCCATGAACAGGCCTTCACGTGCCAAAAGACGGACCATTTCCTTGTTTTGGAACGCCTTCGAAGCGAAGATGATGCCGCTGTTGGGGTAACGGCTTTCGAACGCGCTGCGGAACGTGCGCATTCGGTCCTCGAGGTCAGCTTGGTCGAATACGTAAAGGGCAGTGCCCTGCTGCTTAGCAAGCTCTACCATGTCAACGCCACCGATGAACAGGTGGCCGTTGTGCACTTCGGCGGTCTTCGGCAGCACTTTGCCGAGTTCCATTGTGGTGCGGTTGTCGGGCTGTTTGCTTTTGTCAGATGCAGCAAGCGACATGGATGTTCCTTCCCTTGTTTGTGGGCGATGAATGCGCACAGTCTAGCATCTTTAACGGATCATCCTGCCCTGTTTGAATGTTTCATGGATGGAAGGTGGCATTATTCTGGGATTTTTTACGGAAAGTGGGCTTCGTGGTATCGTAACCTAGTTAGCGTCTATAGCAATAGACTTGAAGAACGACCTGCATGAGATGACCATGCGGGAATTTGCAAGGAGCAACATCATATGGCTGACAACAACGAAAGCAACTACTTCAACGAGCAGGCGGATAATCAGTTCGATTTCGCTACTGCAGTTCCGCAAAAGACCAAGAAGCCGATAAGCGGCGTGCGCGTGTTCTTCACCGCCTTTGCAGGCGCTCTGGTTGCGCTGGCTCTTGGTACGGGCGGGCTTGCAGCTGCGAAGCACTTCGACGTGCTTCCGAGTGCTGTGAGCGACTTGTTCGGCTCAAATAGCACAACGGTCACGCTTGGATCGGGCGCATCTGCATCGACCATCACGGTCGAAGGGGATAACGCAACGTTGGCGCAAGTCGTTGCGGAAAAGGCGCTTCCTTCCATCGCGGCAATCGATGTGTATACCCGCGAGTCATCACGAGGTGGCTATGGCTATTACGGATACGGCTATGGCTCGAACAATAGCGATTCCAACTCGTCGATGTTGACGCAGTCCTCGCTCGGTAGCGGCGTAGTGCTTACTGCAGACGGATATATCATCACGAACTATCATGTAATCGCAGATTCCGATGCCCTGATCGTAACCGTCGAGGGTACTGAATACGAAGCGGATGTCGTGGGATACGATTCCAGCTCCGACATCGCAGTCATCAAAGCGAAGGGGGCTTCAGGTCTCACACCAGTTGAAATCGGCGACTCGGATGCTCTGCATATCGGCGAGTGGGTCATGACCATCGGCAGTCCCTTCGGTCTCGAGCAATCCGTCGCAACGGGCGTTGTCTCGGCGACGAGCCGCTCTCAGGTGATGGCTGATAGCACAAGTGGGGAAACCACCGTTTACGCGAACATGATTCAAACCGATGCTGCCATCAATCCTGGCAATTCGGGCGGCGCGCTCGTGAACAGCAATGGTGAGCTTATCGGCATCAACACGCTCATCACCTCGTATTCCGGCAACTATTCAGGCGTTGGTTTCGCAATCCCCGTGAACTATGCGATTCCCTTAGCTGAAAAGCTCATCAAGGGCGAAACGCCAACCCATGCGCAGCTCGGGGTTTCGCTTTCTTCGGTGACCGCTTCGGTGGCGCAGCGTAATGGCCTTTCGGCCACCAGCGGCGCTTATGTTGCCTCGGTAAACGAGGGGACTGGCGCTGCGGAAGCCGGCCTCCAGCCTGGAGATATCATCGTATCGTTCAACGGTTCGAAGGTTGAGTCGTCAAGCGATGTGATGGTGTTTGTGCGTACCTGCAATCCTGGCGATACGGTCACGCTTGGCATCAATCGCGATGGCAAGTCGCTCGACGTTTCCGTTACGCTCGGCGAAAGCGGCGGAAAGTCCGAATCGTCCGGCTCCGAACGTGATGCCTCCTCGTTCTTCAACGGAGGATCCCGCCCATAAGGCGTGTAATCCAAAAACGTTGATTCCCGGCGCATCTGGCATTCCCAGGTGCGCCGTTTCTTTCTTCATATAGCGTGCCGAAGCATGTTTGAAAAATCAGCGAGAAAGGGTGCATGCTGGGGTAGATGCGAAACGTTTTCAGGTAAAATAATACGGATGCCTAAATCGAGCTATCTGAGGAGGTTTTCGCACTATGGCCGACGAGTATTGCTATAAGCGCGTTTTGCTCAAACTGTCCGGCGAGGCTTTAGCAGGCGATGCGGGTTATGGGATCGATCCACGCGTCGTCAGCAATCTTGCAGAGCAGATCGCCACGATTGTGCACGGGGGAGTTCAGCTCGCTGTGGTCGTGGGTGGAGGCAACATCTTCCGGGGTCTTTCCGCGAGTGCCGAAGGTATGGATCGCGCCCAAGCTGACTACATGGGCATGCTCGCTACCGTGATGAATTCGCTTGCCTTGCAGGATGCGTTCGAACAGCACGGCGTTGAGACGCGTGTGCAAAGCGCCATCACCATGCAGCAGGTTTGCGAGCCGTATATTCGCCGTCGTGCTATCGGTCATCTGGAGAAGGGGCGTGTTGTCATCCTCGCTGCAGGAACAGGCAATCCCTACTTCACCACCGATACCACCGCTGCGTTGCGCGCATGTGAGCTCGATGCGGAAATCCTCATGAAAGCGACGAAGGTCGATGGCGTGTACGATAGCGACCCGATGAAGAATCCCGATGCGGTCAAGTTCGACAAGCTCAGCTATATGGACGTGCTCAACAAGGGACTGCACGTCATGGATACTACGGCAACCTCATTGTGCATGGACAACAACATGCGCATCATGGTGTTCAATCTTGCTGCCGAGGGCAATATCGAACGTGCCCTTCGCGGCGAGAACGTCGGCACCATAGTGGAGTAGAAGAAAGGAAAAACGATGGCACACGAGATTCTTGAAAATGCCGAAGAGCATATGCTGAAAACCATTTCCGCGTTAAGCGACAACTTCGGGGCTGTCCGTACGGGTCGCGCGAATGCCATGGTGCTCGATCGCATCAGGGTCGACTATTACGGTGTTCCCACTCCGGTGAATCAGATGGCTGCCGTCAAGACACCCGATGCGCATCTCCTGGTCATCGAGCCGTGGGACAAGACCACGCTGAAGTCCATCGAGAAGGCGATCATCGCGAGCGATCTGGGCGTCAATCCCTCGAACGACGGCATGTGCATCCGTCTGCCGTTCCCGCAACTGACCGAAGAACGCCGCCGCGAACTCGCCAAGCAATGCAAGGCATATGCCGAAGAGGCACGCGTCGCCGTCCGCAATGTGCGCCGCGATGCGAACAACGCCATCGACAAAGCTGGCAAGAACGATGCCATGCCCGAGGACGAGCAGAGCCGTCTTGAAAAGGAGGTCCAGAAGCTTACCGATAAGTACATCGCCGAGATCGATGCGCTGTACAAGAAAAAAGAAGCGGAGCTGATGGAAATCTAAGCATGAAGGAGCTTTCCTACATCTATCCCGATCCTCCCGAAGGGCTCGATCCTGCGCAGCTCGACCTTGCACGCATTCCCGAGCATGTCGCCCTCATCATGGACGGCAACGGCCGTTGGGCGAAGGCGCGCGGCAAGCAGCGCCTGTTCGGGCATAAGGCTGGCATCGAAGCGGTGCGCGAAAGCATCCGCATGGCTTCCGATTTGGGGATACGTTACCTGACCATCTATTCGTTCTCTTCCGAGAACTGGAAGCGGCCCTTTGATGAAGTTTCTGGTTTGATGAGCCTGTTTGCAGTCACGATGCTGGCCGAGCTCGATGGTTTGCACGAAGAGCATGTGCGCGTCATGACTATCGGCGATGCAAGCGGCCTTCCGCAGAAAACACGCGATGCGTTTCAGGAGGCGTGGGAGAAGACCAAGGATAACGATGGTTTGACGCTGGTTATCGCGGTCAACTATGGGTCGCGTGCTGAGATCATGCGTGCGGCGCAGGCGTATGCCGATGCCGCGGTTAAGGCCGCCCAAGCAGGCGAGGAGCCGAGCCCGCTTGATGAGGAATCGTTCAGCCGCCTGCTCTACACGGCGGACATTCCCGATCCAGATCTGCTCATCCGTACGAGCGGTGAGATGCGTATCTCGAATTTCTTGCTATGGCAGCTTGCCTATACCGAATTCTATTGCACGCCTGTGCTGTGGCCCGATTTCGATAGATACGAGTTCTTGCGTGCATTGTTGGATTATCAAGGACGAAACCGCCGCTACGGTGGCGTGAATAGTTAGTTCGTTGTTCGTGTTAGGACTGACGTAAAACTAATGGCTGATTATCAGAAAGAGACGCAAACAGAAGTAGCGGAAGCACCTCGTCGCGAAAGGCGACGTAGGCGTGCTTCTTCGGAATCGTTCGATGCGCATCCGCCTCGCATTGACGAGGCATCTTCTGCTGAACCAGCAGAACCGGAGCCAACGCGCGGTGAGCGTCTGAAGAACTATGCGTTGAAAAAGACGCCCGATAAGTTCAAGAACCCATCCGAGTTGCAGATCCGCCTGAGAACAGGCGCGATTTACGTGACTATCACCGTGTTGTGCCTGATTCTGGGCAACATCCCGACGGTAATCATGCTTTCGGCGACGGCGGGCATTGCTGCAGGCGAGTTCTTCTACATGCTTCGCAAAGATGCGAAGCTTCCAAACGAATTCATGGGCATCGTCGGTGCCATACTGTATCCTCCATGCATGTATTTATGGGGTCTCGCGGGCGTCATGGTGCTGAGCTTCGCTTTACTCGTAGCACTCATCATCTGGTATGTATTCTTCCTGCGCGCTCGCATCGCCGATGTGTGCGTCAGCTTCTTCGGTGCAACGTATACGGGCTTGCTCCTGTCGAGCCTCGTGCTCGTTCGCGCATCGTTGGAATTCCCGTGGGGCGGCGTGCTCGCGCTCGTCGTTTTCGCGAGCGTGTGGATCAACGATGGTTTCGCATATCTGGTTGGTAGCAAGTTCGGCAAGCATAAAATGGCTCCGCGTGTCAGCCCGAAGAAGAGCTGGGAAGGCTTGATCGGCGGCTTGTTCGGTTCCTGCCTGACATGGTGCGTATGCGTTTTCATTCCAGGTGTTGAAATCACGCTTTTGCAAGCCATCCTCTTTGGGCTTGTGTGCGGCATCATGAGCGTCTTCGGTGATTTGGCGGAATCGCGTATCAAGCGCAATGCGGGTTTCAAGGATTCCGGCACGATCATGCCCGGTCATGGAGGACTGCTCGATCGTACCGATTCCATGTTCTTAGCTGCAGTGACGGCTGCCTTTTTACTGCTTGTGTTCAAATGCATACCCTACACGTTCTACTTCATGTAAGCGTGCGTCTTGGCACGTATGGACCATACCCATCGGCTCAGCTAATCTAGCGTTTTTCCGATGAAGAAGGGAAGCACCATGGAAGAATCGCAGAAGAAGAAAATCGTCGTCTTAGGCTCGACGGGGTCCATCGGTTTGCAGACGCTCGATGTCGTTCGTCAACATTCCGACAAATTGCAAGTCGTCGGTCTTTCGGTTTACGGCGACGTGGATACCTTGCTTGCGCAAGCTCACGAGTTCGGAGTCAAGAACGTCGCTGTCGGACGTTACATGATGAAAAACGATGCAAGGGTTACGGGATTTGATGGCAGGGCGGAATGCGGCAGCAAAGCCATTGCCGAATTGGCTGCCTTACCCGAAGCGGACATCATAGTGAATGCGGTTTCAGGTGCTGCGGGCATGCGTTCAAGCTATAACGCGCTCAAGGCGGGCAAGGTGCTCGCGCTTGCGAACAAGGAATCACTCGTCGTTGCGGGTGAGCTATTGATGCCAATGGCGCGCGCTTCGGCTGCGAGCTGTGGGGTGAGCGGTGCCATCGTTCCTATAGATTCGGAGCATGGAGCTATTTATCAATGCCTCATCGGCGAGGACATGAGCAAGGTTTCCAATTTATGGCTGACCGCCTCAGGTGGCCCGTTCCGCGGATGGAAGGCGGACGATTTGATCCGCGTGACCCCAGAGCAGGCCCTTGGCCATCCCACATGGAACATGGGGAAGAAGATCACCATCGATTCGGCAACCTTGATGAACAAGGGCCTCGAGCTAATCGAAGCGAGCTGGCTATATGACATGCCGTTCACGAAGATACAGGTCGTCATCCAACCGCAAAGCGCCGTGCACTCCATGGTCGAATACTGCGATGGCAGTGTGAAGGCTCACATGGGGCCGACCGACATGCGCATTCCGATTCAGTATGCGCTCTCGTACCCCGATAGATGGAGCGCGCCTGTAGAGCCGATGGATTTCTGCAAACTCGGGTCGATCGAATTCGAAGAGCCAGATTGGGATACGTTCGAATGCCTGCGGGCTGCCCTGTACGCAGGACGCCGCGGCGGCACGCTTCCGTGCGTTATGAATGCGGCGAACGAGGTTGCAGTTACGGCCTTTTTGAACAAGAGCTGTGGCTTCATGCAGATCGGCGAGTGCGTGTCTTCCATCATGGAGACGCACATGCAGATGGGTGTTCAAGAAGTCGAATCCATCGAACAGCTCGAGGGCTTAGACAACTGGGCCAGGTTCAACGCGAACACGTGGCTCTTGTCCCATCAGGTCAAGAAGTAACGGAAGTCGTGATCGCGGCAGGCAGATGCGCGCAGCGTAAGGGATAGCATTCATGGACATCATCCTCATGATAGTTTACGGCACCATCGTTTTGGGCCTGTTGGTGTTCATCCATGAAGGAGGGCACTATCTCGCTTCGCGCGCGTTCGGCGTGCGCGTAAGCGAGTTCATGCTTGGACTTCCCGGACCATCTATCGGTTTTAAACATGGCGAAACGCGATTCGGTGTGACCTGTGTGCCGCTTGGAGGTTATGCACGCGTGTGCGGCATGGAGCCAGGCGAGATCAATCCGCACCTGAAGGCGGCGCTCGCGGCACTGTTCTGCAGAGGCAGCGCAACGGTTGAGCAGATTGCAGACGACCTGCACATCCCTGCCGATGATGCCGAAGAGGCGCTCACCGAGCTTGTCGAATGGGGAAGCGCGGTTGCTCCGAAGCGCAGGGATGCGATACAGGCATACAAGGCCATGGAGGTCACGCCCACAAAGAAGCAGATTCGCGAAGCGGAGCGTGCCGGACGCACCGTTCCGCAATCATACGCCTTAGGCGAGCCGCGAGAGGTTGCCGACGCAGAAGCGCTGTATCAAAGCGAATTCAAGCAACAGTACCGCTCTCTTCCATTTTGGAAGCGGACCGTCATTCTTCTTGCAGGCATCGCGGTCAACCTGCTGTTCGCCATCCTTGCATTCATCCTCATCTATTCGGTCATCGGATTCGATTATGAGACGGCAACAGGTGAAATCACCCATGTGACCGTCGATCCCCTCCGCTCCATCCAAGCCGGGTTCACTTACATCGGCATGGTCATCCAAGCGGTAATTAACTTGTTCAATCCGGCGACTGCTGCCGAAACCGTGTCAAACTCGGCATCCGTAATCGGTATTGCGATCATCTCGAAGAGCGCAGCCGAGCAGGGCATCGTCACGCTCTTAGAGTTCACTGCCATGATTTCGGTTTCGCTGGGCATCATGAACCTCGTTCCGATTCCGCCGCTTGATGGCGGCAGGTTCGTAGTCGAGGTTTATCAGAAGATTTCGCGCCGCGCCATTTCGATGCGTGCGCTCAACGGGCTGAGCATCGCGGGCGTTGCGCTCTTCCTCGGACTATTCGTTATCATGGTCGGTCAGGATATCCAACGCATTTTCACGGGTTTTTGGGGTTAACCCGCATTTACAGATCGCGTTTCGCTGAAACGCGGTGAAGGCACAAGGAGATGAAACGCATGAAACCACATGAGCTCACGCGCCAAGTCATGGTCGGCACCGTACCCATGGGCGGTGGTGCCCCCATCGTCGTGCAATCGATGCTCAACGAGAAAGCCACCGACGTGGATGCGAACCTGCGTCAGATCGATGCGCTTGCCGAGGCAGGTTGCGAAGTCGTTCGCATGGCGATTCCCCGCAAGGATTGCCTTGAAGCCTTTGAGCAGGTCTGTGCGAAATCTCCGCTTCCCGTGGTTGCCGATGTGCATTTCAGCGCAGAGATTGCCGTGCAGGCGGCGCTTCGCGGTGCGGCTAAGCTGCGCATCAATCCAGGTAACATCGGCGGTCTGGAGAAAACGAACGATGTGATCGATGCAGCCAAGCAAGTGCATATCCCCATTCGCATCGGTGTGAACGCTGGCTCGCTCGACCCTAAGCTCAAGAAGCGCGAAGACCTGACGCTTCCGCAAAAGCTCGCGCAATCTGCAGCCGACTACGTGGCGCATTTCGAGAGCCGTGACTTCACCGATATCGTCGTTTCCGCGAAAGCGCATGACGTGCAAGCCATCATCGAGACGAATCGTCTGCTTGCGAAGATGATTCCCCAAGTGCCGCTGCATATCGGCGTGACCGAAGCCGGTACGGCGTTCCAGGGTCTGATCAAATCCGCCAGCGGTCTGGGCATCCTGCTCGAAGAGGGCATCGGCGATACGCTGCGCATCTCTCTGACCGATGATCCCGTGCTCGAAGTACGTGCATGCTGGACCTTGCTTTCGGCGCTCTCGCTGCGCGAGCGCGGTCCCGAACTCATCAGCTGTCCCACGTGCGGGCGCACGCAAGTCGATCTCATCGGGCTCGCAAAGCAGGTGGAAGCGCGGCTGGCGAACGTGCAGAGGCCGCTTCGCGTTGCCGTGATGGGCTGCGTGGTCAACGGACCGGGTGAGGCTTCGGATGCCGATGTGGGCGTTGCGTGCGGCGATGGATCGGGTGTGGTGTTCGTCCATGGGGAAGTGGTGCGGAAGGTGCCCGAAGAATGCATCGTCGATGCGCTTATGGAGACGATTTCGGCATTATAATGTTATTGAACCTGCCGTTTGCACAGTGCAATCAGAATAGATGCGTGCTTACGGCATAAAATGATCGAGAGAAGTTCTTTCGTCGAGTAACGCTTATGGTTCGAGAAGGGTTGTCCAGTGGATCTTTCACTCGGAGCGCTATTAAGCCAGATGGCCGCATACCCCTCATTGGGCGTTATTCTGGTTCTCGTTATCTTGGTCACGATAGTTTCGGGTGCAACAGATGCGCCTAACGCCATCGCCTCTGCGGTATCTACTCGTTGCATGAAGCCTGTTACGGCGCTTATAGCTGCTGCTATCTTTAATTTCATCGGCGTGATGGCCATTCCTTTGGTCTCAACGGCTGTAGCAAAAACCATGTTCGCAATGGTCGATTTTTCAGGTGATACGCATATTGCCTTGATGGCCTTGATGGCAGCGATGATAGGCTCCATCCTTTGGGGCGTTTTCTGTTGGTTCAAAGGCATCCCTGCGTCCAAATCGCATTCGCTCATCGCGGGTATCACCGGTGGCGCCATCGCGCTCAACGGTTGGGGCGGTGTCGTGGTCGGCGAATGGATGATGGTTATCTACGGTATGTTGTTCTCGCTGTTTGCGGGCTTTGCCATCGGTTGGCTTGTGGTGCGGCTGTTCGAGAAGCTGTTCAGATATGTCAATCGCCGCAAGGGCAATCAGGCGTGCGTCATTGTTCAGAACATCCTTGCATGCGCATTGGCGTTTCTCCATGGTGCGCAGGACGGCTCGAAGTTCCTTTCCATCGGCGTGCTCGGCATCGCGTTGAGCTTTGGCATGGAGGATGCTGGATCGACAGGCTTCCCGCTGTGGCTCATGATCACCTGCTCGCTTGCCATGTCACTCGGCACCATTATTGGCGGAAAGCGCATCATCAAGTCCGTTGCGATGGATATGGTCAGACTCGAGAAATACCAGGGTGTCGCGGCTTCGATAAGCACTGCCACCACGCTGTTCGTTTCCAATCTGGTCGGTATGCCGGTTTCCACATCGCATTGCAATACGTCGGCGCTCATGAGCGTGGGGGCGAGCAAGAATCCGCGTGATGTGAAATGGAACATAGCGGGGAACATGGTACTGGCTTGGATACTCACGTTCCCATGTTGCGGGTTCATCGGTTTCGTACTCGCGAAACTGTTCATGTTGTTGTAAAACGTAATCGATTCCTTTTCAGTTCGAATGCGTCGAAGCGAGGAAGTGCGCTTTGCTCCTGCTTTGATTCGAGGTTTGTGTGCTCGGCTTAACAAGAAAACAAGTCATCATGCTGCTCGTGCTCGTTTCGGGTACGTTCATCACGATTTTGAATCAGACGCTCGTCACGCCCGCGTTGCCGTCCATCATGAACGACCTGAGCATCGACGCATCGAGTGCTCAATGGCTTACGACGGCATTCACCTTGGTCAACGCCATCATGATTCCCATCACGGCGTATCTGACCGACCGCTTCAGCACGAAAAGCCTCTTTATCGTCGCGATGATCGCGTTCATCATAGGCAGCCTGCTTGCTGCATGGGGACCGAATTTCGCGACGTTGCTTGGTGGACGTATGATTCAAGCTTGCGGCGCAGGCGTTCTCATGCCGATGGTCATGACGGTCATGCTGCTCACGTTCCCCGTAGACCGGCGCGGATTCGCCATGGGTCTGTTCGGCATCATCATCAGCTTCGCACCCGCCATCGGACCGACCATCGCCGGCATCATCATCGACAATGCCGACTGGCATACGCTGTTCTATATCGTGGCGGGGCTCGCAGCCATCGACATCGTGTTCGCCATCTTCACCTTGCATAGGGGCCGCGAAGGCGATCAGGCGACGCCTACGCTCGATAAGCCGTCGGTGATCCTCTCAACGCTCGGTTTCGGCGCTGTGCTGTACGGCTTCGGTGCCATCGGCTCATACGGGCTGTCCGTCATGCCGTTCATCCCGATCGTTTTAGGCATTATCATCCTCGTATTCTTCTTCCGCAGGCAGATGCACTTGGAAAACCCGATGCTGCGTGTGGGCATCCTGAAGAACCGACGCTTCATGGCGAGCGTGGTTATCGGCATGATCGTGAACGCCGCCATCATGGCGAACGGCGTTCTCATCCCGATTTACGTTCAGGATTTGTGCGGTCTTACGGCGACCACGTCGGCCATCGTCATGTTGCCCGGTGCCGTGGTCATGGGCATCATGGGCATCGTTGCCGGGCGTTTCTTCGATAAGCACGGTCCGCGCATCATGGGCATCGTAGGCACCGCTTTACTGACGGCGACGACCGTAGCGCTTTCCATCCTCACGACATCGACGAGCATGCTGTACTTAAGCATCATCATCTGCTTGCGGAGTTTCGCGCTCTCGCTTATCAATATGCCGATCAGCACATGGGGCCTTAATGCGCTCGATAACAAGGTGCTCAACCACGGCAATGCGCTTTCGAACACGTTGCGCCAGGTTGCCGGTTCCCTCGGCACAGCGCTTGTCATCTCGGTCTATTCGATGGTTGCCGCATATAACGGTGCGGAGCTTGGTGAGACCCAGGCGAGTATGATTGGCATCAACGTCGCGTTCGCGGTGCAGGCGGTAATCTGCCTCGCGGCCATGATCGTGGTCATCGTCATGGTGAAAGACAAGGCTACGGACGTTGCCCAGGCAGACCCAAGCGGCGAGCGTCGCAGCATTCTTGCTTCGCTCATGAAGACCGATCTCTACCTGCTTCCTGCAACTGCAACGGTCGCTGATGCCGTGAACGTCTTCATCGAGAAGGGTGTCAGTGCTGTCCCGTTGGTTGACGAGGATATGATGGTGCGCGGCATCATATCCGATGGCGACGTCATCAGAGCGCTCTCGCGTCGCGGTAAAACGTATCTTGACCCGATTGCCATGATCGCGGCAAGCGAGCAGGATGATCCCGACTTCGAGCACAAGCTCGACAGCGTCATGGATATGCCGGCAAGCTCCATCGCCACTTTGGGCGTCATATCAATCGATGAGCATGCGAGCTTCGATGAGCTGTGCCGTGTCATGGGCGAAAATCACCTGAAGAAGGTTCCCGTGCTTTCGGACGGCCGCATCGTCGGCGTCATCAACCGTTCGGATATCACGCTGTATGCGATGAAGATCTATATGGAGCGCCGCGCGAACGACATCGCTCCAGCTGTCGTATAAACACGAATGTGGTTGACAAGGCATTCCCTCGGCTATAGAATGAGCAGGTTCGCTTCAAAAGCCCCGTATCGCAGGGTAGGCGGAGCATGCCCATGGGAGTCCAGGCCCGGCAGCATGCGTTGGCGTAGGAAACCGACATCCAGTTGACCTGCACTTTTGAAACGCACGAGTCTTGATCAGGCGCAACGGGCGGCAGCTTCAACCGCTTTCGCGTTCTGACAAGGTGAAATTTTGTGGAGGATACAGTGAAAACGTATTACGCAAAACCGCTTGAGGTTGAGCGCGAGTGGGTTCTGATCGATGCAGAAGATCAGGTGCTCGGTCGCGTTGCAGCCAAGGCTGCCCAGATTCTGAAGGGCAAGCACAAGCCGCAGTACACCCCGCACGTTGACACGGGCGACTTCGTC
>JAUNJT010000098.1 GCA_030533105.1 Eggerthellaceae bacterium | reverse complement strand
CTTGGATTGACCTATGAAGAAGCTGAGCAGGAGATTATCGAGGACTTCTTGAATTAGTCGCTCTCTCCGCACACGTATTCCAGAAAACGAACGGGCTTGGGAATCACCCCAAGCCCGTTTTCATTCCACTGATCAGTGCCGATTGACGGCAACGGATGGATTACTCCTCGCTGGAAGTAATTGCGGCAAGCTTCGAAACGTCGATGGTCTCAACCAGCCACTTCTTCTGGATGGTGGCAGTAATGCCATCCTTGTTAATGGCAGTGAGCGCAGAGGCGATGCTGCTCTTCAGCGAGCTATTCGAATCCTTCACGGCAATGCAATAACCAGTCGGAGCATCGATGATTGCAATCGGATAGACCGTCACGCCAGCTGCCTTGGCAGCATACATACCGATGACGGCATCAGCTGCAACGTAATCGGCTTTCCCGTCAGCCAAATCTTTGAAAGCGGTGACGAGATCGCTCTCGGCAACGATTTCGGTTGAATCATATAAGCCAGAAACCGCCCAATTGCTCAACGAAGCAGCCTGCACTGCGATCTTAGAACCAGAACCCTTCTCGGGAGCGGTAGCACCTTGCGTCTTCGAGAACAGGGTCACGCCGCTTTGCACATATGGGTCGGATTTCCATACGCTCGCCGTAGCGTCTCCCTTGTCAACTCCCATGATGATATCTACGGTACCTTTGTTCAGCGCGGCCATTGGATCGGGATCAACATCGACAAGCTTGAGCTTTAATCCGAGTTCGTCGGCAATTGCCGCAGCCATGTCAACATCGATGCCGACAAGGCCTGTGCTGCTCTTAGCGGACATGGGGGCGTTCTCACCGCTCACACCGACCGTCAATACGCCATTTTCGATAATGGATGGCGAGGTAATCGCTGCATTCTTCATAGCTGGCTCGTATTTCTGAGAGCTGCTGCATCCACACAACACGCCAGCCAAGCAAACAATGAGAGTGCCGCATGCTATCAAAGTCCCAATACGTTTATTCACAGTATCCTCCCGTTCGTCCCGCATTGGCTTCTTTTGTCTGACCTAGTCTTTGCCCCCACACTCGCGTACTGGGGTATTGGCTGAACACCGACCACCCTCTCGCTCGTGCAGCCCTATGCTGCTTATTAACGAGCGGTACGACTTACGCCTAGAATACGCCATGCTCATGCGAGTTGCCCCGCACTTACGTGGATCCTTTTGACCGCATCTGCCATGGACTAAAGGACGCACCTACGCCCTCGCAACTACAGAGCCAAAAGAAGCACCCTACAGTTTAGCAGAAATGCGAACGTAATGGCGTTTCGCCACATTCCACACATATGCACACGCGAGAACAAACCGTTGAACGCGCGAAATTGCACGTTGTCGGGTCGATGTCGGAATCATTCAGAGCAAGGATTGCCCTTCATAACGACATATCCCATCCTCCCCAATGCATCCAAATCGCCTACCATGATGCCCCCGTGTACCCGATAATGCAAAAGAAGCTTATACTACGCAAAGAAGATGTCAGGAAACAAAGCATCGCCTTCATATGACATCGGACACGCATCGAAAGGGCATCCTATGACCAGCAGGAAAGGTTCAGCAAAAGCGAAACGCATTGCCGAATTCAAGTCGCAACTCGGCGGCATGGATGACCTGTTTGCGCGCGAAACCGAACGTGCAACTGCGAAATCGCTCGAAAAAGAGCGCGCTCTTCGTGAGAAAGCCTGCGAATCGAAGAATCGTTACGACAGCGAACGCGATGCGCGAGAGGCGATTCGAGCATGTGCAGAGCACGGAACGCTTAGGCTTCGCTGTTACCGATGCCCCTTTTGCGATGGATGGCACCTCACTTCAAAATCTCAGAACGCGTAAGCCAAAAACCTCCATCGGGCATTGCATGCTTTTTCGCATCCGTAAAGACCGTGCATCTTCTCGATTTCCATGTGCATCCTGACTTCATTAATCCATTATGTATGCCCTACCCATGTAAGGTTCACGCTGGGCAGAAAGAGCACGGTAACTCCTCTAGATAGTGTGGTACCCTAGACCGCAATCAATGTTAGGAGGATCGATGAGCTCAGAAATCAAAGATATCAACCTTGCCGACGCAGGTCGCGCACGCATTGAATGGGCGGATCGCGATATGCCTGTGCTGGCATCTATTCGCAAGCGTTTCGCAGAAGAGAAGCCGTTTGATGGCATCCGCATCGGAGCATGCATGCATGTGACCACCGAAACCGCTAACCTCATGCGCGCTTTAGTCGCTGGTGGCGCACAAGTCAAGCTGTGCGCATCAAACCCGCTTTCCACCCAGGATGATACCGCAGCCTCACTCGTACGCGACTACGGCATCGAAGTCCACGCCATCGCCGGAGAGGATGCCGAAACCTACGACAAGCACATCCAGGCCGTCATCGCCTCTGATCCGAACATCATCATGGACGATGGAGCCGACCTCGATACCGCATTGCACACGAGATTCCCCGAAAAACTGTCCAACGTCATCGGCGGCACCGAGGAAACGACGACGGGTGTAATCCGGCTGATTTCGATGGCACGTGATGGCGTTCTGTCATATCCCGTCATCAACGTCAACGATGCCAATACGAAGCATTGCTTCGATAACCATTACGGGACGGGGCAAAGCACGCTCGATGGCATCATACGCGCCACGAACCGCCTCATGTGCGGTCGTACGATCGTCATTTCAGGCTATGGATACTGCGGAAGCGGACTCGCCCTTCGCGCTCGCGGCATGGGAATGAACGTCATCATCTGCGAGGTAGATCCCCTTCGCGCGCTTGAAGCGTTTATGGAAGGCTATCAAGTCATGAAGGCCGAAGAGGCGGCGAAACTCGCAGATGTGTGGGTTACCGTCACGGGCGACTGCAAAGTCATCGATGCTCCCGCTTTCGAGAATCTCAAAGATGGTGCGATTCTTTGCAACTCTGGCCATTTCGATTCGGAAATCTACCTCCCGTGGCTCGAAGAGCACGCTGTCTCCAAAGAAGAACTCAAACCGCTGGTTGAAGAATACACGCTCGAAGATGGGCGGAAAGTCGTCGTGCTCGCTCAGGGTCGACTTGTCAACCTTGCTTGTGCCGAGGGTCATCCTGCAAGCGTTATGGACATGAGCTTCGCCAACCAGATCCTCGCAGCGGAATACCTTGTCAAGCACGCCGATGAGCTTGAGAACCAGGTATATGACGTGCCTGCCGAGATCGATGAAAGCATCGCGCGCCTGAAACTCGAAACCTTAGGCATCGAGATCGATACGCTCACAGACGAGCAGATCGAATACATGAACAGCTGGAACTTCTAAGAACCGTTCGAACGCAACATCGAGCATACGAAAAGGGCCCGCACATGCGGGCCCTTTTAAGAGGAAACTACACAGCAGCTTAAGAAACTGCGTTCAATTGGGCATTGCACCATGCAATGTCATCGGCAAGCGTCGTCTTGTTGGCTTCTTCTTCTGACAACGCTGCACGCTTCTCCTCGTATTGAACCAACTGCTCGCGCACCGAGGCAGCATCAATATCCTCGACACGCAGTGCACGATTGGCCAATACGATGACCTTTTCGCCTGTGACCTCGACGTATCCGCCTTGGCACACGAAGCTCTTCACATCATCGGGCGCATCGCCCTCGATGCGGACCATGCCGTCTGCAAGAGGTGAGACCAGCGGCACATGTCCTTGCAAAAAGCCCATGGAACCCTCGACGCCAGGCACGGTGACCATAGTCGCATCACCTGAGAACAGTCGAGCCTGCGGCGTAACGATGTCACATACAAGGCCGGCCATTATGCCTCTTCCTTCTTCATCATCTCGTCGTAAGCAGCATATACATCCTCGATGGCTCCCTTGTATACGAAGCACTGCTCGGGAATGTGGTCGCACTTACCATCGAGGATTTCCTTGAAGGAACGGACGGTATCCTCAACCTTGACATATTTGCCCGGATTGCCCGTGAAGACCTCGGCGACGTGGAACGGCTGACCCAGGAACTTCTGGATCTTGCGTGCACGGTTAACGGTGATCTTCTGGTCTTCGGAAAGCTCGTCCATGCCCAAAATGGCGATGATGTCTTGCAGGTCCTTGTAGTTCTGCAGGATTTCCTGGACACCGACGGCAACGCGATAATGCTCTTCACCAACGATTTCGGGATCGAGCGCGCGGCTTGTGGAGTCCAGAGGATCGACGGCGGGATAAATACCCAGCTCGGCGATGGAACGGGAAAGAACCGTCTTGGCATCCAAGTGCGTGAACGTCGTAGCAGGAGCCGGGTCGGTCAAGTCGTCAGCAGGCACGTAGACGGCCTGGACGGACGTGATGGAACCAACATCGGTCGACGTGATGCGCTCTTGCAGATCGCCCATCTCGGTAGCCAGCGTCGGCTGATAGCCTACAGCAGAAGGCATACGGCCAAGCAGAGCGGAAACCTCTGAACCAGCTTGCGTGAAGCGGAAGATGTTGTCGATGAACAACAACACGTCCTGACCCTGATCACGGA
>JAUNJT010000097.1 GCA_030533105.1 Eggerthellaceae bacterium | reverse complement strand
TGAAAGGACATGACATGGAATCATTCGAACTTAAGACTTCGCGCTTCTCGATGCATGACATCACTTCCCAAGTGAAGAAAGCCGTACGTGAGAGCAAGGTCACGGAGGGACTGTGCACCGTATATTGCCCTCACACGACAGCAGCGATCACCATCAACGAGAATGCCGATCCCGATGTGCAACATGATCTGCTTTTCGCACTCGCAGACGCATTCGGCTCTTCGGATCGCGCGGAATTCCGCCATATCGAAGGCAACAGCCATGCGCATCTTAAATCGACCCTGATAGGCGCATCGGAAACCATCCCTATCGAAAACGGCGCGCTCGTTCTCGGAACATGGCAAGGTATCTATTTTTGCGAGTTCGATGGACCGCGCAATCGCAGATTCCACGTTCAGATCGTCGGGAACTAGCGATACTTCTCGAACAGCTCGGGCCTGCGGCAATCGAAATACGATTGGCCACCCATTGTCGAACTTAACGCATTGCGCGGAAGCTCATCATAAAGATCGCAGATGAACACGCATTCGTCTACCATGAAACGCTCGCCTATGACCTTGCCATAGGGGTCTATGGCCATCGCGCCTCCCCCGAGGGCAGTCGGAGACGTTGTCGTCTGCGGGTCGAGCAAAGCGTTCGTCGCGAGGACGTACATGCCGTTATCGGTTGCCCGCGCAGGAAGGTATTTGAGCCATGCATCGCGACGCGCTTGCCCGCTTATCCCGCTCGCGAACGGCATGAGCACCACCTCTGCACCTTGGGCGCGTTGGATGGTGGATAGCTCGGGAAAATGCGTCTCCCAGCAAATCTGCACGCCGAACCGAATGCCGAAGATGTCGATGGTCTCGATCGTCTGCCCCGGGCTTACGGTCTTCTGCTCCTTCTCCCCCAAATGCGTCTTACGATGCCAAAGCGTCGCATCATAAGCATGCAAAGGCTGCGCGATGTAGACCTTCCCGTCTTCTGCGCGCTCGAAAAGGCCGAAGCACACCGCAACATCGAGCATATCGGCCACATCGAAAAGCTCACGCACTTCAGGGGATGTCGGAGGAAGGGCGATCTCTTCCGCGCGGGTTGCGCTATAACCCGTCAGGCTCGCCTCTGGAAAGCACACGATCTGGGCTCCATTTTCTGCAGCAGCATGCAAAAGGCGCTTCATGGCCGATAAGTTGGCGGCCACATTTCCCACCTTCGATTGCATCTGAACGAGCCCGACGTCGATCCTTTTCACGAAACCCTCCAACCATTCCGATTGCATGGGGCAATTATATCAAGCGCACCGTCTTTGAGAGGAAAAGCGACTTTACGGGTTATCGCGGGCAAGAAACTGCAAGAGATGGCTGAATCGGCGCTGGCAGCCCTTAAACCTCGATCTACCCTTTTATGCGCGCATTCGGGCAATGATCGCGGATGAATCCGAACACGAAATCGTAATCATCCGCTTCGACGTAGACCTGGTTTTTGGCAAGCGGTTCGTTCACCTTGATGACGCGGAGCGCGCGAGACCCCTTCACGCTCCGCACGGAAGCGAATTCACTCGAAATAGAATCGCGGGTCGATGTGATAAGGCCGATGCCGGCTTGCGTGACGTTTCCGCCCGCAAGGCCTGCTAGCACATTAAGTGCGCCTACGATCTGGGCTTTCTTGTACTGTCTGGGTAGTTGCTTATGCGTGATGCCTTCCTCATCCATGGTAAACACCACGCAGTACTTCCCGCCCTGCATGATCGCGTAGACCAAATAGCCGACCACAGTGAGCACGATGAAGAGCGCGATGAAGATGCCACCGAACGTAAGCGTCTCCGCGACATCGCCCGAATCGGCATATCCTTTCGCAAGGTCGGGAACCATGAACGCGAGCATGATCACCAAACCGATGACGATGATGCCGACAAGGATCTTCATTACGGTGAACAGGATGGTGGGGTTCTTATAGAGGTTGAATTCATACACCCAGCGATACACGCCGTTTTCGTCTTGAACGATGCCAGACATTACCTTTTCCGCCTTCCAAGCGATGCAGCAAATAATTGTTAACGCGAGAACGCTTCTATGATATCTTGATTCGAACACTCTAGACAACACAGAAAGGAAGCCGCCGATGCTTTTCGCACTGGAACGCGACTACCGTCTCCGTTGGATGGATTTCGACCGATACGGTCGCCTGAAACCCCAAGCTGTTCTCGATCTCTTCCAAGATGTAGCGACCATCCATGCCAAGGAGATGGGCTTTAGCGATGAGGACCTTCTCGCCAAAGGCATCTTCTGGGTTGTTACCCGCATCAAACTGGCATTCTTAAAGCAACCGAAGCGACTGAGCTGCGTCACGGTCCGCACATGGCCCCATACGCAGACGAAGCTCTCCTTCTTGCGCGACTTCACCATCACAGACGAGGCTGGCGAGCTCATCGCAAAGGCCACAAGCGAATGGATGGTCATCAGCTTGGAAAAGAGATCTTTTGCCAGCGCGCTTCTCGCCTACGATGGGCCGAAGGATTTCGATGAGGCACGCACTTTCGAGAGCAAGCCGAAGAAGATCAAGAACCTCGAAAAAGATCCCGACTCGTCCGTCGTCGTGACGCCTGGTTTCTCCGATTTCGACCAGAACGGGCACTTGAACAACGCGATGTATGCGCGGCTTATCCTCGATGCGATCGAGCTTGACGAGACGCATGCTATAGAGAGCCTGCAGATTGATTACCGCCATGAGGTGCTTGTCGGAAGCACGCTTTTGCTCGAGTCTTTGCACGAGGATGGCGCCATCAAGGTACGCGGCTTGCTTGAAGACAGCCAGATCGCCTTCATGGCACTCGTCGAAACGAAAGAAGCCTAGCGAATCCTTTTCGCATCACTCCCATTTGCTGCAGCATTAGACAACCTTTAGTTGTAGGAGTACTATGCGGTTCTAGCACCGCATCGCGCACACCCGGGAGGAATCATGCAGATAGAGACGCTCCGCTACTTCACAGAGCTCGCACGAGCAAAATCGTTCTACGCAGCTGCAAAACGCCTCTTCATTTCGCAACAGGGCTTGAACAAGGCGATAACCGCGCTCGAAAGCGAGCTCGACGTGAAACTCGTCGAGCGCACACGGCGCGGAGTACGCCTCACGAGCGCCGGCGAGGCGTTCTCGGCACATGCCGAAGCCATGCTCGAAGAGTACTCTTCCATGCTCGATGAACTCTATACCGAAAACCGCTTCATGGCCCCTGATGACTCGAGCATCACCTTCCATGTCACGTATTACATAGCCCAGATATCCCGTCCTTTCGTCGACGGCGCAAACGCCGTCTCGATAGCCCGCATCGCCGAGGAGCCTTTTGCGCAGATACTCGAGAGCGCCGCCCGAAGCGATGGAAGCGAGCTTTACTGCATCGATGCCAACGCGAGCACGCTCGAGTTCCTCGCTAACCAAGATGAGCTCATCTTCGAACCTATCATCAGCACGCAGTTCGGTGTCGTATGGCTCGATGGTTCTCCTCTCGCGGGCTACCGCGCAATACATAGGGAGCAGCTCGTGGACTACCCCCTCGCAGTCGATACGCACCGCGAGATGATGCGCCTTGTCGAGTGCGTCATGGAGGATTATCCACTCAACAACATCCGATTCGGCATCGCGCAACCTAGGCAAACGTTGGAATACGCGACACGCTCTCCCGAGGTGGCATCAACCTTCGATTCGTTCGGCTTCATGCTCGCACAGGACAGTCCACGCGTTCATACCGACGGCTTGCATTACACGCCTTTCTCCACTCCACGCTCGATGTGCAAGATGGGATTCGTATACGCCAAGAATGCGAAGCCGAATGTGCGGGCGCGGCATGCTATCGATCGGTTGAAACGATTCATCGCCGAAATGTATCCCGAGTACTTGAAACGTTATCCGCTTGAAAAGTGACAGGCATCTTGCACCAAGACGCCCATAAAGAAAGCGGCAGGGACGGTGCCCTGCCGCTTCGAGTGAATGCGCCGATTGCTAGATGATCTTGCGATCTGGACTCGCGTAGATCACGCCTTCCTTACCCTGTTCCCAACCGGGCAGCTGATAGATGCGTGCGCCGCGTGCGCGTGCAGCGGCAATCTTCTCTGCCGCATCCGCGCCGTATGCGAGCGCTTTGTTCGGGCACTGAGCCACGCAATACGGTAACTCTCCAGCCTCAGTGCGCGGCTTGCATTTGACGCAATGCTTCGAATAGAACGGCATCCACGACATATGCAAATCGGGCCATACGCCCGCGGGACGGTCAATGCCCTCGCCGGAACCGAGGGTGCGAACAGTCACGAAGAACTGCCCATCCTTAAGACCGTTGCCCGTCATGCATGCGAGCGAGCATGTCCAACAACCCGTGCAACGCAAGCGATCGACGAAGATGACATCTTCTGGAATCTCCTCAGCAGCCGGAGAATGAGCCCATACGATTTTCTTCTCAGCCATGATGGTGCTCCTTCCTATTCCTCGACCTTGCGGACGTCGCATGCGCAGTCCCAAATGGTATCCCACGCTCC
>JAUNJT010000096.1 GCA_030533105.1 Eggerthellaceae bacterium | reverse complement strand
ATCCCCTGCATGATTTCTTATAATAGGTGCGTGTCAAAGCATCGATCAAGGAGGCTCGCTTATGGAGAAGGAACTGTTCGATTACGTAGCAGAGCGCGTTGACATTCTGTCGGTATCTGGCGCAAGCACGCAGGTTACCAAAGACGCGGCTCTTGCCTGGAAGGAAGCGGTCGCCGCAGATAACAGCGATGCAGCTGTGGAAGACGCCACGACCAAGCTGCTCGACATCCTCGAGGGGCGCCCGACGACGATCGACGGCGTCATCGCATTCGCCCAAGGTCCGGCTGCGAGCATGTTCGGCGAAGAGGCGGCCGCGAAGATGCTGGCGGAGCAGCTGAAGCGCAAGGAAGAAGGCGCGAAGTACTGCAACTGCGACGCATGCACCGCCGCATCCGAGCTCCTCGCCAAGTTTGGTCGCATCGAGCTGTAGCACGCCCTCATCGAAGATCTGCAACGCTGCCATATCGAACGCAGTAAGTGACCCCCGCGAAGCGGTTTGTCCAATTGCGCCGCTTCGCGGGGGTCGTTCGTTTCCAGCCCATAACGGCGAAAGTGACCATCAAGTAGCAATACGGCCATTCTCGCGTCCCCGCCAATAGAATGAGCGCAGCATCGTTTCACGCATCAGCGTTCGAGGGAGGGATGGATGGAAAGCGGCATGAGCCAGGACCTGCGGGAAATCGCAGAAGGCGCAACGATTTTCGAATGGCCTCTGAAGAGTAGGATCATCGCAAGCGTCGTGCTTGCCGTCGTGGCGCTTCTGTCCGCATTTCTCCTGTCGGGTATCTTCTCGTCGCCTGATGCCTACTCGAAGACCATCGAGTCACTCGACAGCAAGAAGACTACCGTGTTGGCCCTCACCGCAGCGTCCACGGGCGCCTCGGCTGCGCTGTCGGCGATTCCCGACGACACATGTACGCCCCTCGCGGAGAGGCTTGCCGATCTCAGCGGCGATTTCCTTGTGATACTCACGGCTATTTACCTGGAGAAATACCTTCTTACCACGTTCGGCTTCGCAACATTTGCCATCCTGATACCGGCAAGCTGCATCCTTGTCATAGCTGCGCTTCTCATACGCAGGCGGCCCGGCCTCAAACGGCCACTCGCGCGCCTTGCCGAGAAACTGGCGCTTCTCGGAATTGCGCTCGTATTGACGGTCCCTGCGAGCGTATTGGTCTCCGACAAGATCGAAGCCACCTACGAGGATTCCATCAACAACACCATACAAGCCGCCCAGATTACAACCGAAGCGGCGGAAGACACGAGCGACGAGGCCAAACGCGGCGAGGCGACGAACATCCTCGAGTTCTTCGAACAGCGCGTTGAAGACTTGGCCAACGCTGCGGGAAGCGCGGTCGGCGCGCTCGGCGATGCGCTTGAGTGGATTCAGAACATGATTGGTAACTTCATCGAGGCTGTCGCGGTGATGATCGTGATTTCGTGCATCATACCGATCCTCGTGCTCGTCTTTTTCCTCTGGCTAGTCAAGCTCATTCTCGGCGTGAACGTCGAGGTTCCAATGGGAATGCTGCGCCCCGGCGCCGTCGGTCGCATGGTCAGGAGGGGGTGAGGGCGAGCGATTTAGCCTCGCCTTTATCTCTGGGCTGGTATCATAGGTGAGCAATACGTGCGAAAGCGACATGCATGAACTGCGGGCGCTTGGCCGTGGGCGAGGCTCCACAGCGCACGTCATATCGAAAGGGTTGTAGATGCTGACCTACAGACAGAAGCACGAACAGGCAAACCGCGAGGCGATTGCCACGATCGTGGCGTTGGCCGTCACGATCGTCGTCTGGATCGTATGCGGATTCGGTCTTTCGGGACTCGATGTCACGCTGTTCCACACACCGCTGTGGGTTGTCGGCGGCACAATCGGTACCTGGATTTGCTCCATCGTCGTCGTTGTGGTGCTTGCGAAGAAGTTCTTTGTTGGGTTCGACCTTGATGAAGGTGATGATTCGGCCAGCGTGGAGGCAAAGGGGGAGAAGCATGCATAGCATCGCGATTGCCGGCTTGCTTCCCGTTGCGGTTTTCCTCGTCGTGGCGCTCGTTGTCGCCGTCTTGGCACGCCGCCAGGCAGCGGCAGGAGGCGGCGGTTTCGTCACCGAGTACTTCATCGGAAACCGCAGCTTGGGCGGTTTCGTGCTGGCCATGACCACCATTGCGACGTACGGCAGCGTCTCGAGCTTTGTCGGGGGTCCGGGCCAGGCATGGTCAATCGGCTGGGGCTGGGTATACATGGCAACCGTGCAGGTCACGGCCTTGTTCTTGCTCTATGGCATCCTAGGCAAGAAAATGGCGCTCGTCGGCAGAAAGCTTGGAGCCGTAACCGTCATCGACGTTATCCGAGAACGCTATCAGTCCAATGCGCTCGCCGTGCTTTCGGCTATCGTCATCATCGTGTTCTTCGCTACCACGATGATTGCCCAGTTCGTGGGAGGTGCAAAGCTGTTCGAGGCCGTAACGGGCTACAGTTACGTCATGGGACTTGCCATCTTCGGAATCGCCGTCATCCTGTTCACCACCATCGGTGGATTCCGCGGCGTCGCGTTCACCGACGCCCTGTGCGGAATCGCCATGATCGTAGGCATCGTCGTCCTTGCTTTCGGCATCCGGTCCGCAGGTGGCGGATACGCGAACATCATGGACACCATCTCCACGAACCACCCCGAGATGATGGAGCCGCTCTCTGGAGGCAACATGCCTCTCGGACTGTATTTCACGCAGTGGCTGCTGGTGGGCGTGTTCACGTTCAGCCTTCCGCAAAGCGTTGTGCGCACGATGAGCTATAAGGACACGAAGTCGCTGCGTTCTGCCATGATCTGGGGTACGGTCATCTGCGGTGCCATGATGATCGGCGTCACGTCGCTGGGTGTCCTTTCCGCTGGTGTGCTCACAGGCCCGCTGGAAAGCTACGGTGGAAGCATCGACAACATCATCCCGACGGCCATCGTCACCACTCTGCCACCATGGCTTGCTGGAGTGGCCATCATCGGGCCCATCGCTGCAAGTATCTCCACGGTGTCGAGCCTGCTCATCGCCAGTTCGTCGGCAATCATCAAGGACCTGTGGCTGCATCATGCCGAGGTAACGGGCAAGAAACCAGCTGAGAGAACCGTGATGCGCTCGAGCCAGCTCATCACGCTTGTCATCGGAATCATCGTGTTCGTGCTGTCCATCGTGCCCCCAAGCGTCATCTGGAAGATCAACATGTTCGCCTTCGGAGGCTTGGAAACGGCGTTTTCCTGGGTGCTCGTTGGCGGTCTGTTCTGGAAGCGCGCAAACAAAACCGGGGCGCTGCTCTCCATGGGCGGCGGCGTACTGGCGTACTGTATAGCGATGGCTACGGGATTCAAAATCGCCGGCTTGCACCAGATCACGATAGGAATCACCGTGGCTCTCGTGCTGATGGTAATAGGATCCTTCCTGGCAAAACCGACCGAGGAAAAGACCTTGTCCGTATTCTTCCCCGCGAAGTAAACGGGGCTTAGCAAAGCACGGAGAGGGCAAACGAAATCTCTAATTACTGGCCGCTGCGCTCGAAAGCGCAGCGGCCAATGTCATGTTTTATCGCACTATGCCTTGCACATGAACGCGAAAGGCTATGAGTTCAGACTAGGCAGCGAGTCGCTTGGCAATCGCCAGGATGAAGTCGCGAGTATTCAAGACCTTGGGGTTCTCGATCGTGGTGATGCGAGCAAGATCGCCCGTCATCTGGCCCGACTCGATTGTGGCCAAGGTAGCCTGCTCCAAGCGGTCGGCGAACGCAGCCAGGTCATCGAGGCCGTCGAGTTCGGCACGCTTCCGCAGGGCGCCCGACCACGCGAAAATGGTGGCAACGCTGTTGGTGGACGTTTCGCCGCCCTTCAGATGACGGTAGTAATGCTTCTGGACCGTACCGTGCGCAGCTTCGTATTCGTAGACGCCAGCAGGGCTCACGAGCACGCTCGTCATCATGGCAAGGCTACCGAAGGCACTGCTGACCATGTCACTCATCACGTCGCCGTCGTAGTTCTTGCATGCCCAAATGAAGCCACCACGAGTCTTCATCACACGCGCCACCGCATCGTCGATGAGCGTGTAGAAGTACGTGATGCCAGCCTCGTTGAACGCATCGGCATATTCAGCTTCGAAGATCTCCTGGAAAATGTCCTTGAAACGATGGTCGTATTTCTTGGAAATGGTGTCCTTCGTAGCGAACCACAAGTCCTGACGCGTATCGAGCGCATAGTTGAAGCAGCAACGCGCAAAGCTTGCAATGCTCGCATCGAGATTATGCATGCCCTGTACCACGCCAGCACCGGTGAACTGATGTACGAGCTCACGCACCTCGGTGCCGTCCTCGGCGGTGTAGACCAGCTCTACCTTCCCTGCCCCGGGAATGACCATCTCTGCATTCTTGTACACGTCACCGTACGCATGACGCGCAAGCGTGATGGGCGCTTCCCAGTTACGCACGCAGGGCTGAATACCCTCCGCCTGGATGGGCGCACGGAACACGGTGCCGTCGAGCAGCGCGCGGATCGTGCCGTTGGGGCTCTTCCACA
>JAUNJT010000006.1 GCA_030533105.1 Eggerthellaceae bacterium | reverse complement strand
AGTCAAAGTGCGTTGGAGTATTTCTCCCAATTAGCCGAGCTTGGCACCACACTTGTTGCAGAACTCTGCGTCGGCAGCGTTCTTGGCGCCGCACTTGGAGCAGAACTGCACGTCGCCCTCAACGGCCTCATCAGCCTCGACAGCAGCCTCGACGGTCTTCTCCTCGACAGCTTCCTTAGCAGGCTCTTCCTTCTTGGCGGCCTTCTTCTTAGCAGCGCCGATGGACTTGATCTCGACGCGAGTGAGCAGCTGACGATGACCGTTCTTGCGCTTGTAGTTCTTGCGCTTCTTGAACTTGAAGACGATTGCCTTCTCGCCCTTGAATTGCTCGAGGACCTCGGCGATAACCTCGACCTTGGCTGCCTTGGCAGGATCGGCTTCGACCTTATCGCCATCAACGATGCAGATAGCCTCAAGTGCGACGGTGTCGCCGACCTGGGCATCGAGCTTCTCGATGTTAAGTTTGTCTCCCTCGGCGACCTTGTACTGCTTGCCGCCGGTCTTTACGATTGCGTACATGAATTACTCCTTGAATGTGATTAAACGCAATGGTGTATTGTACTTTCGCCTTATGCTTAAGTCAATAACCCAATTTGTGTTTTTCGCACTGGAACCGGCTTAATGGGCTTGAGCCCATTGCTCGCCATAGGAGACGTCGACACGGAGCGGCACGCTCAAGGTCACCGCCTGTTCCATGATCTCCCCCACAAGCCCGCTTACGTATTCCAACTCATCATGCGGTACCGAGAAATCCAACTCGTCATGCACTTGCAAAAGCATGGTCGTCTTCAAGCCTTCCGTAAGCAGACGCTCCTGGATCCGCCTCATCGCGAGCTTGATGATGTCGGCAGCAGAACCCTGCATCGGATGGTTCATGGCGGTGCGTTCGCCGAATGCGCGCATGTTGGCATTGCCAGCGCGAAGCTCCGGGATATGGCGCTTGCGGCCGAACATGGTCTGCGCGTATCCGAGCTTCTTCGCATCTTCGATCGTTTGGTCGAGATACTCCCTCACGCGGGGATACGCTGAGAAATACCGTTCGATCATGCCACGCGCCTCGGCAACGGGAATCTCGAGGCTTTGCGCCAATCCGAATGCCTGCTGACCGTACACGATGCCGAAGTTGACCGCCTTAGCGCGGCTTCTCATCGCAGGCGTGACCTCGTCGACGGGAACGCCGAACACCGATGCCGCCGTCGCCGCATGGAAATCGGCTCCCGAGCAGAATGCATCGATGAGGCGCTCGTCGCCGGAGAGGTGCGCTAGCAGCCTCAACTCGATCTGCGAGTAGTCCGCCGACAAGAACATGTCCCCGTCGTTTAGGGGAACGAAGCACGTCCTGATCTGCTTCCCGAAATCGGTGCGCACGGGGATGTTCTGCAGGTTGGGATCCGAAGATGATAGCCGTCCAGTCGTGGTGACCGTCTGGTTGAAGGTGGTGTGCACCCTGCCATCGCTCGCGCGTGCCGCCATGCGCGGAAGCGCATCGATATAGGTGGATTTCACCTTCGCCAACTCGCGATAGGTAAGCACCAACCCCGGAAGCTCATGATCGTTCGCAAGGTCTTTCAACACGCTCGCATCGGTCGAGTAACCGCGCTTCGTCTTCTTTCCGTGGCGAAGCCCTAACACCTCGAACAGGATATGCGCAAGCTGCTGCGGCGAATCGATATTGAAATCCTCACCGGCAAGCTCATAGATCTGGTCGCGGAGCGTATCGAGGTCTTTCGCGGTTACCTCGCCGAGTTCGGAAAGGCGCTTTGCATCGATTTTTGCACCTGCACGCTCCATCGCGGCAAGCACGCCCTCCAAGGGAGCATCGATATCCGCGTATACGTCCCAGCTCCCATCGTCTTTGAGCGCCTTTTCGAGCGGATCGACTAAGGCGGCGCAGCACACCGCGGCGCATGCAGTGCGCTCAAGTTCGTCGTCTGAGGCGGGCATCGCAGAACCGAGATGGTATTCGGTAAGAGCAGAAAGCGTGTGCTTTCTCGATGAATCGAGAACGTAGGCGGCGACGTCGATGTCGAAGGCATCCATGTTCAAGAGATCTTCCGCATCGACATACGCGACTTCACCGCTATCGGCGGGATAGATCTCGCGAAGCGTTTCCTTCACATCGAAGGCGGAAAAGCTCGCGCTTTTCACGACATGCGCGAACGCCTCAAGCGCTTCTTCGTCCTCGAGGATCGCAACGCCTTCTGGACAAGAAAACGCGATAGACGCGCTCGAACCGAATAGCGTCTCCTGAGCCTGCCTGCAAAACGCGATTCCGACTCGCACGCCGGCTTCGATGGCAGCATCCAGAGCGCTTTTCGCTTCCTTGCCGGAAAGCATGGGCCCGAAGCTTATCTGGGCAGCGGTTGGGCTATCGGCTAAAGCATTCTCCCCTTTGAGGCTCAAGACCTTGGAAAGGTGCGTCGAGAAACGGTATTTCCCGAAAGCCTCGCGCAGTTTATCCGCATCGAATGCGGGGAATGCGACCGATTCCACATCAAGGTCTAGATCGACATCACGCACGATGGTGGCTACCTGCTTGCTGATATAAGCGAGGTCTTTGTTATCGCGCACGTGCTCGAGCTGCTTGCCTTTGAGCTTATCGAGGTTCTCATACAGCCCATCCATGCTGCCGAATTGCTGTAATAGCTTGGCAGCGGTCTTCTGGCCGATACCGGGAACGCCGGGGATGTTGTCGGAGGAATCCCCCATCAGACCTAAGAAATCGGGGAACTGCGCGGGCGTGACGCCGTACTTCTCCTCGACCATCGCCGGATCGAACACCACGACATCGGTGATGCCCTTCTTGGTCGTCACGATGAACGTCTTTTCGCTTGCGAGCTGGCAAGCATCCTTGTCCCCCGTCACCAACAGCGTCTCGTATCCGAGCGCCTCATCGCGCGCGGCGACGGTTCCCAAGATGTCGTCGCCTTCCCAACCGGGCATCTTCACGACGGGGATGCCCATCGCGCCAAGCAGTTCCTCCATGATCGGGAACTGCACGCGCAGCTCGTTATCCATCGGAGGGCGTTGCGCCTTGTACTGCTCGAGCGCTTCCATGCGGAATTTCGGCTTCCCCGCATCGAATGCGCAGATGATGGCATCGGGATGGGCGATGTCGATGAATTTCAGGAGCATCGACAGAAAGCCGAAGCATGCGTTGGTCGGCGTGCCGTCAGGTGCGTTCATGGTCGGTGGCACGGCGTGATACGCACGATGCATGAGCGAATTGCCATCGATGCATGCGACTTTCTTAGGCATGGTCTTACTCCTTAGACACGTGCTTGCATATATATAAGTGAAAACAGGCTTATACCGTCCACAGGTAACCGACGCCGCGCACCGTCTCAAGATGCTGTGCCAACTCGGGACCGAGCTTCGCGCGGACGCGACGAACATGCACATCGACCGTACGCGTGCCGCCATAGTAATCGAAGCCCCACACGCGGCTTAACAGCACATCGCGCGAGTACGTCTTGCCTGGATGGGTCACCAAGAACGCGAGCAGCGCATACTCGAGATACGTGAAGTCGATGGGCTCGCCATTGATCTTCACCTGATACGTCGAGAGGTTGATCGTCATATCCTCGACCGTGATGCAATCGCTTACCGCGCTCTCGTTTCCCGGCCACAGAAGATGACGTACACGCACGCCGCATTCCTCTATAGAGGCGTTCCTCACCACGAAATCGCATTTGACGCGCATCGGCATGCGAAGGTCAGCCACAACGCGTTCGTCGACGATGATGAGAAGCGAGGCCTGCGTGGCATCGACCAAGAGGTCTTCCACGGAAGAGAGGACATCGAGGCTGCCATTCCTGACCTCGAAGATCACCAGATCGCAATCCTGGTTCTCCAAAATCAGCGAGCGAAGCTTCATCGAGGATCCCGTGTAGACCTCGGTATCCATTTTCGAAAGGAGCGTTCTGAATTTATGGGCGTTGTCGAGGCTATCTGCGACGAACACCACTTTCTTGCGGCGCATCATCACAATACCCCCAGATACCTATCGTGCTCCCATGTGGAAACATGGCGCTGATACTCGTCCCACTCGGCGCGCTTCGCCTTGACCAGGAAATCATGGATATGCTCGCCGAGCACCTCGCGCATAAGCTCGCTTCCGGCGAATATCTCCACTGCCTCCCCTAATGTTTCAGGGAGAACGGTGATGCCACGGTTGCGAAGTTCCTCGCGCGAGAGCTTCATCAAACCCGCATCCTCGTTCGGCGCCTCGAGCTCGAGCTCATCGGAGATGCCTTTGAGGCCTGCGGCGAGCAGGACGGCGAATGCGAGATACGGATTCGCTGCCGGGTCGGGGCTGTGCAGCTCGAAGCGGCATGCGATGGGGCTGTTCGGACGGTAACCGGGCACGCGGATGAGCGAATCGCGATTGTTCATCGACCACGTGACGCCGATGGGGGCATCGCCATCCGGCACCAAGCGCTTATATGAATTGACCGTCTGATTCGTCACCAAACAGTATTCAGGCGCATAGCGCAACAACCCTGCCAAGAAATGCTTCGCGAGCGGGGTCAGATGATAGCCGTCAGGGTCATTCTCATCGTAGAACAGGTTCTCCCCCTCCAGGTCGAGCAGGCTCATGTGCACATGCATGCCATTGCCCGGCTGACCCTCCATGGGCTTGGGCATGAACGAGGCGTACACGCCGTGCTTGTCAGCAACCTCCTTCACAACGAGCTTGTAGGTCATGACCGCGTCGGCCATGGAAAGCGCATCGCAGAAGCGAAGGTCGATCTCATGCTGGCTCGGACCGCTCTCGTGGTGGGAATACTCGACGGGAATGCCCATCTTCTCAAGCGTCAGAACCGTATCGCGACGCAGATCGCTCGCGTAATCAAGGCTTGTCAAATCGAAATAGCCGCCATGGTCGAGGACCTCCGTGCCGTTCGCGTCCTTGAAATAGAAGTACTCGAGTTCCGGGCCGACGTTGAACGAATAGCCCATATCGAGGGCGCGCTTGCAGACCTTATCGAGCACCCAGCGCGGATCGCCTGCAGCATGCTCGCCATCGGGCGTCTTGATCGTGCAGTACATGCGCGCAACCGCATTGGAAGCCGGTCTCCACGGGAGCATCTGGAACGTCGATGGATCAGGGAAGGCAAGCATGTCGGTATTCGATTCGGTGCTGAATCCGGCCACGCACGTGCCATCGAAGCCCATTCCCTCTTCGAACGCCCAATCGAGCTCCGAGGGGATGACGGCGAACGACTTGATTGCACCGAGCGTATCGGTGAACCAGAAGCGCACGAAGTGCACATCGCGGCTCTCGATGGTCTTAAGCACAAAATCTTGTTCGGGGTTCATGAGAACACCTTCCTTATCCGAAAAAGCAGAAATCGTCACTATTGAACGAAGTTTTTTCCAAACGAGTATTGTACCGTATCCTGTGCGATGTGTGAGATAAACCCTACGACGTGCAATTATTCATGTGAATGCCGTATACTTCTATCGGCATAAAGGCCTTATGTTTCAAAGCTCCAGCGCCGCCGTCAAGAAAGGAATCGCCACCTATGTCGTTTGCGAAAAAGGCATTCAAGGCAATCGATAAGAATCCAATCGGCCATAAACTCGCTGTCGCACGGCGCGGCGCCCTCGATGCGCTGGCCGATCCTGCGTCTGTAACCAAGGCACCCTATCAATTCATAGACAGGAGCCATGGGTCTTTATCCATGTGCATGATCCTCGCAGGCTACAAGCCCACGCTTTGGGATGACGTCTTCGCACGCTTGGCAGCAGCGCTGCCGGATGATTTCGACGTATGCGTGCTCTCGAGCGGATTGTTCGACGAACGCCTCGATGCAATCGCCGCGGAACATGGATGGTCGTATCTATCAACCGAAGTCAACCAGCTTGCGAACATCCAGAACAAGGCCATCGAGCTCCACCGATGTGCAACGTGGATATACAAGGTCGATGAGGATATCTTCGTGACCGAAGGGCTCTTCGAAGGCTTGCGCGAAGGCTTAGAGCGCGTGAGTTCGACGACGTGTTGGCGCCCTGCATTCGCGGCGCCTTTGCTCAACGTGAACACGTATACGAGCATCAGGCTCCTCGATCTTGTGGGACTTACCGAGGATTTTAAGGCCCAGGGACTCTGCGAAGTGGCATACACGGACGGCATCACCCATAACACCGCCCTCCTCGAAGATGCGCGCGTCTCCCGATACATGTGGGGAGAAAGCCAGGAGGTACTCGCGGATATCGACGTGCTCGCCGGTGCCTTGGCGCTGCAGCCTTTCTCCTACTCGCTGTGCCCGGGACGTTTCAGCATCGGGGTCATTTTGTTCTCGCGTGCGACATGGGAAGCCTTCGACCATTTCCCCGTAAACGGCCGCAAGATCGGCTTAGGGGATGACGAGGAGCACGTTGCCATGTTCGCATGCCTCACGGGTCGTCCCATCCTTGTCTGCGAGAACCTGCTTGCCGGCCATCTCGGATACGGGCCGCAAACCGAGGATATGCTCGCCTACCACGCAGCGCATCCCGAGATCTTCTCATTCAAAGGAGATGTGAAATGATCAACATCGTCAAGAAGCTGAAGGATGTCGCATCGCAGGCGACCAAATCCGGCGTCGATGCCGCGGCCGGAGCCGATGTGCCCACCGTCGTCATCGCGGTTTCTTGCCACAAACCCACTGCGATTCCGAAGGCGGGAGCGTATCTGCCCATCCATGTCGGCGCCGCACTCGCACTAGAGGCGATCGCCTCGATGCAGCCCGATGACGAAGGCGATAACATCTCTATGCGCAATCCCCGTTTCTGCGAGCTCACCGCGCAATATTGGGCATGGAAGCACATCGAGGCCGAGTACATCGGACTCTGCCACTATCGCCGCTACTTCTGCTTCGACGACCTCGACCATGAATCGAACGACCATGCTCAAATCGAAGTGGTCGACCTGACGCCCGAAGCCGCAAGCGAATACCGCCTCGATGACGATGCGCTTATCACCCAAACGGTGCAAAAGTACGACATGATCATCCCAAATGAGTGGGATGTCCGCGGAGTCTACACGCCCAAGGGACCGAAACGCACCGTTGCAAAGCACATGATCGCCTATGGACTCGTTACGAAGGACATCCTAAAGGCGCTCGATAAAGCAGTCGCGAAGCGTCAGCGCGCTTATCGCAAGGATCTTTCGGACTACCTTTGCGGGACGACCTATATCGGATACAACTGCTTCATCGCAAGACGCGACCTGTTCGATGAGCTCTGCGCTTTCGAATTCGACATCCTTGACGCCTTAGATGAGAGCTTCGATTTCTCCAACGACCCCGAAAACGGAGAACGTGTTTTCGGGTATCTCGGAGAGATCTTGTTCAGCACGTTCGTTTTGCACCTTGCACGCACAGGCAAGGCGAACATCGGGGAATACCCGCTCGTCTTCTTCGAATACACCTACGGTGAAGAAGAGCTCGCCGCGCTTTTGGAAAATGGGCCGATCGTCCACGAAAAGGATGAACCCGGCGCCATCGCCCGCGTGAAGGAGCATCTGCTCCCCTATGGCAGCAAACGCCGTGCCGCAGCCAATACCGTACGCGGGCTGTTCCGCAGATAGCGCATCAAAACGCAGCTGGCGGAATGGCTTCGAACAGACGACACAAAGGTAGTGCATCTATCGCAAAGCGCTGCGTCATCGCCGCCTTTGATGCGTTTGCCCTCGTAAGCATTTCTTCCATCGTCGCGCTCGGATTCGCCGAGGACGCATACGCGTATGTCGATCCCTCCGTCATGACCTACACGATCCAAGCGCTCGCCGGTGTCGCCGTAGCGCTCGGAGCGGTTGCCGGAGTCGCCTTCCGAAGAACGAGAAGGGTGCTTTTCAATCTGCTCCGGATCGACGAGAACGCCGGCAAGACGGTCGAGAGGAAGGTGTTCCGCATCGAGGAGGGCGATGTGCGGGCGCATGCCGTTGCGGACAGGCAAGCGAAAAGGATGATCGCCTCGACGACGAAGAACAGCACAGGTGAGGCCTCTTGGAAGTCGCGCTTCTTGTTCGCAATCATCGCTTCGGGTTTCTTCACATTCACGTTCTTCGTCGCATCCCCATACGAGATGATCGGCGGAGGATCGGAAAGCCTCATGTTCGGCCTTTCCGAAACATGGAGGCCCTTCGCCATAGCCGGCATCGTCATCTGGATCGTGATCGCCATCCTGATCTCGCTTCTTAAAGGCAAAAGCTTCAATGTCGCCATCGTTTCCGTCATCGGATTCGGATTGCTCTGCTATCTGCAGGCGCTTTTCGGGAATGGATCCCTCCCCTCCGCCGATGGCACCGAGGTTGTATGGGGCGACTTCACGGCAACGACGATCATCAACGGCATCCTGTGGCTTTTAGGCATCGCCGCGCTCGGTATCTTTCTTTGGAGAAAGCCGACGCTGTGCCGGAACGCCTTGTGCGCCTTAGCCGTATGCGTGGCGATCGTCGAAGCGGTTGGCGTAGGCAGCCTCTTCTTCGATCCGGTCGTCATGGGAAAGTCCGCGAACGATACGGAAGCGTATGTCACCGAGGATGGCCTGTTCGACATCTCCGATAAGCAAAACGTCGTGTTGTTCTTACTCGATTGGTATGACAACGCGACGCTCAGCTATCTGTACAGCACGAATCCTGACATGCTCGACGAGATGACGGGCTTCACCTATTACCGCGATGTATCGGGCACGATCGCGCCGACCAGATATGCCCTCCCTTGGATCATGACCGCCCAGATGATCCAGCATGACGAGCTCTATTCCCATTACCTTTCTACCATTTACGATCGTTCGACCTTCCTCGATGACTTGAAAGCAACCGGTTACTCGATAGGCATCTACACCGACACGTTCGGTGCGACGAGAGCAGAAGCTGCCCATGGCATCGAATACGTTTCAGAACGCGCCTTCAACATCAAGCCCATCGAGACGATCGGCTTAGATGTCCCCGCGGCTTTGCTGGTCATGTACAAGGCATCCTGTTATCGCAATCTGCCGTGGGTGGCAAAGCCGGCCTTCTGGTTCTATACCGACCAGATCAACCAGGCCATGGCCCAGAAGAACGAACCGGGCACCAATCCGGCGAACACGCCCTACGTCATGGACGATGCGGGCTATTACGAAAAGCTCAAGCAAACCCGCCTGCGCATCAACGATGACGATACGGGCTCCTTCCGCATCATCCACCTGATGGGAATCCATGAGCCGTTCAACCTTGATGAGAATGGCAACACAGTGCCCGAAGGGACGATGAGCAACGAATACCGCCAGGGCCTCGGCGTCATGAAGATGGTCTCCGAGTACCTCCATCAGCTCAAGGAGCTGGGCGTCTACGACAAGACGACCATCATCATCTCCTGCGACCATGGCACATGGATCTGGGATGAAGTGCCGCTTGCTGTCCCCAATAGCCCCATCATGCTCGTCAAGAAAGCCGGTGCGGGGGATCAAGACGGCCCCGCCAAGCTCTCGAATGCCCCGATAAGCCAGTACGATCTGCATGCATCCATCATGAAAGCCATCACTGGCGACGGATCCAAATAAGGCACCGCCTTCGAAGAGGTTTATGAAGATGCGCATCGAGTGCGCACCTATATCCATCCTACGATCGACGTCCCGCCCGACGACACGGATTTCATCGAATATGAGATCGATGGATACACCCTCGACTTTAGCAACTGGCATACGACTGGCAAAGTATGGAGCTGCTTCGAGTAGATGATCGAAGGGTCGGGAAACCGCATCCTGGACGTTGTCCCCATAACATGTAATAAAGCATAACTAACCTTGCATTTTTCATGAACTTCGCCTTCATTTTCATTTATGCAAAGCGAATGGTAGTAAAATGAAAAGTCGGGTTTAAACGACGTAGGAGGATTATTCACTGATGCTTGAAGCAATAGCCAGCGTTCTGTCGCTGATTGTCCAGCCATGTTACGACCTGACGGGCAATTGGTGGATCGCCATCCTCCTGTTCACGCTCATCACCAAAGTCATCTTGATGCCCATGGCGCTCTGGTGCCAGAAGAACGCCATCGTCATGGTGCAGCTCATGCCGGATCTATTCCGTATCAAAATCAAGTACTTCGGAGATAGCGAGACCATTGGCGAGAAGCAGAACGCACTCTATAAGGAAAAACACTACCATCCCCTTTTGAGCCTCGTACCGCTTGCGGTTCAGATCATCATCCTGTTCGGTTTGGTTGACGTCATCCACTCCATCACCGATAACGGCGCCCCCGGAACCGAGTTCTTGGGCCTCGTCCCCTTCACCGATGGCGGCATTTCCTGGATCATGCCAATCCTCGCAGGCCTTTCCGCCGTGCTCATGGGCTTCGCTCAGAATCGCATCAACCCGCTCCAGCGCGAGCAAACCCGCGCAGAGAAGAATCTCACCAACGGCCTCTCGATCGCGCTCTCGTTCTTCCTGGGCATCTTCGTTGCAGCCGGCATGGCCTTCTACTGGATCTGCTCGAACCTAAGCGCCATCCTCGTCCAGGTTCTCTGCAATATCATCATCAAGCCGAAGAAGTACATCGACTACGAGGATCTGGAGGAATCGCGCAAGGAATTCGAGGCGCTCAACGCCCTCGATGCCGAGCGCAAGACCAAGTGGTATCAGCGCGACCCGCTCGCGAAACGCGAGAAGGCCGACTACAAGCGCTTCATGAATATCGTGAACAAGCACATCGTGTTCTATTCCGAGGGAAGCGGCTTCTTCAAATACTTCAAGGGCGCGATCCGCTATCTGCTCGCGAATTCCAATACCGTCATCCATTACGTTACCAACGATCCGAACGACCAGGTATTCGAACTCTCCAAGACCAATCCGCGCATCATCCCCTACTACATCGGCGAGAAGCGCGCCATCACCTTGATGATGAAGATGGATGCCGACATCGTCGTGTCGACTTTGGAGGATCTGGATAACTACTACATCAAGCGCTCGTATGTCCGCAAGGATGTCGAGTACGTGTTCATGTTCCATCACATGATGTCAACGCACCTGACCCCTGCGCGGGAAGCCTACGATCATTACGACACGATACTGTGCGCCGGACCTCATCAGGCACGCGAGATCAGACGTGCCGAAGAGCTCTACGGGCTTAAGCGCAAGAAGCTCATCAAATGCGGTTACGACCTGCTCGATGAGGAGATCGCATCGTATACGGCGCTTGCCGGCAAGAAGAATCCCGTTCCTACGCTGCTCATCGCCCCTTCGTGGCAGGAGGACAATATCCTCGATACCTGCATCGATGACATGCTCAAATCCATGCTCGGGCATGGCTGGAAGATCATCGTCCGCCCGCACCCCGAGTATACGAAGCGCTATAAGGCCCGCTGGGAAGCGTTGCAGCAGCGTTATGCACGCGTCCCGGAAGACGAGCTGTATTTCGAGCGCGACTTCTCGTCCCATGAATCGATCTTCACTTCCGACATCCTCGTAACCGACTGGTCGTCGACCGCGTGCGAGTTCTCGTTCTCGACGCTCAAGCCCTCGATCTTCATCGATACGCCCATGAAAGTCGGAAACCCGAAGTGGCAAGAGCTCGGAATCGAGCCGAGCGACATCTCGCTGCGCAACCTCATCGGCATCTCCATCGCGCCGGAACACGCAGGAGAGATCGGCCAAGTTGCTGCGAATATGCTCTCCGATCAGCAATCGTGGAAGGCACGCATCGATAAGGTCAGAAGCGACCATATCTTCAACATCGGCCACGGCGCGCAAGCTGCGGGCGAATATCTTCTGCAGGATATCCTCGAGAAACAGAAGGCGCACGCGAAGGATGCCAGTGAGAAGCGAGGTGCGGACAATGACTAGCCGCACCGTTGCAATCGCGAAACGCTGCACCATCGCCGCATTCGACTCCGTGGCGCTCATCGTCGTCGCAGCCATCTGCTCGTTCGCACTTGTAGAAGACGCATACGCTTACGTCGACCCGTCCGTCATGACCTACACGATCCAGGCCTTGGCGGGCGTTGCCGTCGCTTTAGGCGCAGTTGCCGGCGTCGCTTTCCGCAGATCGCGCAAAGCGATCTTCAAGTTGCTCAAGATCGATGAGAACGCGGGAAAGTCGGTCGAGGAGGAAGTCTCCCGCATCGCCAGTGACGATGAGGATGCACATGCATATGCCGATGAGCGCGCACGCGACCTTATCACCATAAAGAAGAAGGAGCCTCAGAAGCTCTCCTGGCCCAAGCGCCTCGGATTCGCAGCTATCGCAGCATTCTTCCTCACGTTCACGCTCTTCGTTGCAACGCCGTATGAGCTCATCGGCGGCGCATCTGGCAGCCTTCTGTTCGGCCTTGCCGAGACCTGGCAGCCCATCGCCCTCGCCGGCTTGATCATCTGGGTCGTGCTTTCCCTGCTCATCTCGCTTCTTCGCGGCAAGGCATTCAACATCGCCGTCATCTTCTTCATCGGCCTCGGTCTCCTCTGCTATCTGCAGGCGCTTTTCGGAAACGCGAAGCTCCCGAGTGCGAACGGCGCGGCGGTCGATTGGTGGAACTACACCAAGGTCACGCTCCTGAACGGCTTCTCCTGGCTCGTGGGCATCGCCGCGATCGCCGTGTTCTTCTGGAAGAAGCCGACGCTGTGTAGAAACGTCCTGTGCATCCTTGCGGTATGCGTCGCCATCGTCGAAGCCGTCGGCATCGGCAGCCTGTTCACCGACCCTGGCATCATGGGCAAGTCCTCTAAGGATACGAGCACCTACCTAACCGAAGATGGTCTCTATGACATATCCGATAAGAACAACGTCATCGTGTTCGTCTTAGATACGTACGACGTCTATGAGCTCGATTGGCTCATGCAGAGCAACCCGGATATGCTCGATGAGATGACAGGGTTCACGTATTATCGCGATGTCGGTGGCACGATCGCGCCGACGAGGTATGCGCTCCCCTGGTTCTTGACTGGAGAATTCATCCAGCACGATGAGACCTACTCGCACTATCTCTCGACGGTCTACGAGCGCTCATCGTTCTTGGATGATTTGAAAGCAACCGGTTACTCTCTGGGCATCTATACCGACACGTTCGGCGTTAGCGGCGCTGAGACGGCTGCGGGTTTCGCCTACACCACCGAACGCGCCATGAACATGCATCCCATCGAAGCAACCACCCTAAACGCGGTATCAACGGTCCAGGTCATGTACAAGGCATCCTTATACCGTGACATGCCATGGATCTTGAAGCGCTTCTTCTGGTTCTACACCGACGAGATCAACGAGTCGATGGCCCAATCCGCCGGTTCGGCCGACGATCCCGCGAAGACCGTTTACGTCATGAACGATGCTCGCTACTACGAGAGGCTCCAGGATATCGGGCTCAGCATCAACAAAGACGAAGTCGGCTCGTTCCGCCTGATCCACTTGCTCGGCGTCCATATCCCCTACACGATCGATGAGAACGGCAAGCAGATATCCGATGGCCAAGAGGTCACCGAGGATCAACAGGGCCTTGGCGTCATGAAGATGGTTTCCGAGTACCTGAAGCAGCTCAAAGAACTCGGCGTGTATGACAACTCCTATATCGTCATCACCGCCGACCATGGGTACTGGTTCTGGGGCGATGGTCCCGATCATGTCTTAGATAGGCCGGGCAGCCCCATCATGCTCGTCAAGCCCGCGAACCAAGGCGAGGCTCAGAACGACCCGTTCGTGTACTCGGATGCCCCCATCAGCCAATTCGACCTCCATGCATCCATCATGAAGGCGATCACCGGCGACGGGAGCAAGTACGGCACCGCCTTCGATGAGACCGCCGAGGGCGAGTCGCGCGTCCGCTACTACGTCCATCCCACGCACGATGGCACGAATGATTACGAGTTCATCGAATACGAGATCGACGGATACGTGCTCGACTTCGGCAACTGGCACCAAACAGGAAAGGTTTGGGATTGCACCGAATAAAGCACGATGCTTGAAAGAACAGTCGCCTTTTACCTGACCGTTTTGCAAGAAAGGGACGAAATGCAAACAGAGACGCTAGCAAACATCCTATTCGAACCATTAGCGCTCGCTTCGGAATGCACCGAGCTGTTCTACCGCAGCGATAGCCCGATCGCAAACGATGGCGATACCTATCGCCTCGCGGCAGATAGCACCTATGATTTCTGCACCTATTTCAACATGCTCTCGATTGCGAAATGGAAGCAGTACACGAACGTGACCGACTTCTTTTTGCATCTCGAGATCGAGGGATCGTTCACGCTCGCGCTTTTCGCCTTCGATGCCGATGGCGAAAAGACCCCCCTTCTCGAGAAGAACTGCATCGCACAGGAAGGCGCGCTTGATATCCCCATCCCCCAAACCGATGCGTGCTTGGTTGGCATGAGCATAACGACGAAGGGCGAATGCCTTGCAACGAAAGCCTCATTTGCAGGAGATACCGCTAAGGTCATGGCAAACGAGGTGCGCCTCGCCGTTGCGATGACGACGTTCAACAACGAGCGTTACATCCTTCCCAACATCACCTTGTTCGCATCGCTCTTCGAGGGAGATGACGAACTCGCGGAAAACCTCGCCGTCAACATCGTCGACAACGGGCGCAGCCTTGACGCTGACGTCATCCCCGAGTCAGCCAGGGAGCATATGCATATCTTCCCGAACGACAATGCCGGCGGTGCGGGTGGTTTCTGCCGTGGCATGATGGAGTCGCTTTCCAGCGAATTCGATCCGACTCATATCCTTCTCATGGACGATGACGTCTCCATCTCCCCCGAATCCTTCCGCCGCACGTTCATGCTCCTGAAGCTCCGCTCCAAGGATTACCGCGATGCCTGCATCAACGGCGCCATGCTCAGGCTCGAGAAGCCTTCCATGCAAAGCGAGGATGTCGCGTTCGTGCGCTTCCCCGGTCTGTACGGGTCTATCAAGCGCGGCTTCGACATGACGAAGGTCGCAGACATCGCAGAATGCGAATCCACGAACGTGGAAGTGAAGAACGCCTATGGCGCGTGGTGGTATTGCTGCATGCCTGCATCCCTGATCGCGAAGAAGGGCTTGCCACTCCCCGTCTTCGTCCGCTGCGACGACGTCGAATACGGCGTCCGTCTGCAGACGAAGTACATGACGCTTGCAGGCATCTGTGTCTGGCATGCAGGCTTCGAGGGACGTTTCAAGGGATCCGTCGACCATTACCAATACGTGCGCAATTTCATGATCATGAACACCATCCATCATGCCTGCCCCGAGCGCCTCTTCATGCTCAGGACCAAGCAGACCTTCTGGCGCGAGATCTCCCAGCTTTGCTATGGCAATGCGGAATTGATCCTCGATGCGCTCGAAGACTATCTCGCCGGACCCGAGTTCCTCATGAAGGCGGATGGCGCGCAGATCCTCAAGGAGAATGGCAAGAGGAACGAGAAGTTCGTCCCGCGTGCCGAGGTCGAGGAAGAACTCGATTTGCAGCTTGCCTCACTGTTGCATCCCCGTTCGATCGCCATCAACAACGAACTTCCCGCATACGGCAACAAGCTCACCCGCATCACGATGGCATGGGATTTCGATCCGCACAAATTGCGCGATTCGCAGCTGACGGATACGCCCGTGGTCCTAAGCTACAACAACACGAGCGTCCTTGATAAGAATACCCAGAAGAGCCGCATCGTCATCGCATACAACCCTGAAGATGACACCGCTTCCATCCGCCGTATGGACCGCGAACGCTATAACGCGATCATGAAACGCGGAAAGGATATCAAGAAGCGCTTGAGGAAGGATGGCGCATCCGTGAAGAAGGCATGGAGCGATGCATTCCCCTACCTCATCTCGCGACCCTTCTGGCGCGGATATCTTCACTTGGACTAAACGGCTGATACTCTTTAAGCCTTACGCGTCATCACCGAAATCGAGCGCTACCGGAGCGTGCGTCTTGCGCTGCTCTACGGGCGGCAATTCCGTCCAATCCTCACCGAAGCCGTGCGTGAGATATGACGCTATATCCCCTGGGCAGCAGAGCATGATGCCTTCGAAGGGCATCCGAGTGACGGGAACGATGCTTTTTCGCGGGATCTCACCGAAGTCGGTGAATGCCAAGAGTTTGACGTTTTCATAGGGTTTTGCCGTAAAGCGCAGCGACGCTTCGAAGTTCTCCTTGATTTGCTCACGGCTATAGCGCGCGCGAAGCAGGTGGTGGACCACCCTGCAAGCGGCATGGCCGCAGGCTCCGAGCACACCTTTCCAAGGGAGATTCACATAGGGCGCGTGGTACAGATAGCTCAGCTTCGACCATTTACTCGCCTGGCTGATCTGCCGACGTCGTTCCTTCGGGTCGCTTGAGAGATCATCATAGGGGAAGATATCGATGAAGATGGATTGCGAGATGCCCTCGGACTTGGTTTCGAGGGTTTCGAAGACCGTACCGTCCTTGCAAACCTTCGCGAACATGCCCGCGTATCCAGGAGTGTTGTCGTAGGTGCGCAGAGAATAGCCATCGGGCAAACCGTGTTCGGCTTCGGCTATGAAGCGCTCGAAGTCCGCACGCAGCATACCGACATCGGCATCGTCATCCCACGGGATGAAGCCGCCATGACGCGCCGCACCGAGTGCACTCCCTCCCTCGAGGAAGTACGTGATGCCGTGCTCTGCGCAGAACTTGTCGACAACCTGCAGCAATTCGAGCAAAACCGCCCGAAGCCGCTGCATCGTCGATGGATCAAGTTCCATACCCTACGTCCTCCTTCTTGCCGCATCCGTCTTCTTGGGATGCTCGCGTAGCATCAAGTATATACAAAGTCTCGAAACAGAGCATGTTATACTTGGAACATGCATAAGACCTACTGTATCTTCACGACACTGTTCGCGCCTCACGTAGGAGGCCAAGAGCAGTTTACCGAGCATATCGGCTGCGCACTTGCCCGCCGTGGGAACACCGTCATCATCGTCACCTGCCGCATCGATGACGAATCACCCGATATCGAGACGATTTACCCGACCGACGCGGATGGCGTTTCGAGCGAGGACGTCGTAGGCGAGGTCATCGTCGTCCGCGTTGAAAGCACGCGAGCACTTGGTGGACGATATCCCGTTCCGAAAAAGCAGGCGCTTGACCGCGTCCTCGAAAGCCTTAAGGAAAGCGCAATCGATCAGGTGGTCATCAACGCACGGTTCTACGAGCTTTCCATCGCAGGCGCAAGATTCGCCGAAAAGATCGGACAGCGCCCCATCATCATCGACCATGGATCTGCGCACTTAACGCTTGGGAATGCAGCGCTCGATACGGGAGTTCGGGCAATAGAGCATGCCCAAACGAAAAGGATACTGAGCGTTCCTGCCGATTATTACGGAGTGTCGGAAAAGAGCTGTGCATGGCTCGAACACTTCGGCATCGCCTCGAAGGGCATCATCCCGAACGCGATCGACGCAGATGCGTTCGTCGCTGCAGCGAACGATGCGCATTTCCGAGAAGAGCTCGGCATTCCTTCTGACCATGTTCTCGTGAGCTTCTGCGGCCGCCTCTGTCCCGAGAAGGGCGTTACAGAGCTCTTAGAGGCTGCTTGGAGGCTCGTTGGGCGCGAGGATATACATTTCCTCCTCGCAGGAGACGGACCGCTTAGAGAGGCTGTGGAGGCCTCAGGCCTTGATCGCGTGCATGCCCTCGGCGCGCTCACTCCCAGCGACGTCGCCGCGCTTTTGCTCGAGTCGGACATTTTCTGCCTCCCCACCCGCTCTGAAGGATTCTCGACCGCCCTGCTCGAAGCGGTAGCATGCAAAGTCGCACCCGTGATCACAGACGTCGGTGGCGCCCATGAGCTCATCCCATCAGACGATTTCGGCATCATCCTTCCAGATGCCGATCCCGACGCAATAGCGTCTTCGATCATACGGCTCGCTGATGACCCTACTTTCAGGCTGAGTTGTGCAGAGAACATCGCCCGTCGCGTTCGCGAGAACCATTCATGGGATGAAACGGCGCGATTGCTCGAACAGGCCTCCGAGCTCGCCTCGCAAGCTTAATTATCGATAGATCGATGCGCTGAGCGCCGTGAATACGGTGCATCCTTTCAAGGATAAGCCTCTATGCTTCTTCGCTGTCGTTTTCCGCAGGCGAATCCTCTTCGAATTTATCCGCGAGCGCCTGCTCTTGAACGAGGTCGTTGAGCTTCGCATGCAGCTTCGTGATCTGTATGGTGTCCATGAAGCTGCGGACCAATAGGACGGCGATGACGTAGAGGAATACGAAATTCGCCGGGGACTCGATATTGAATAGATTCGAGAAGAAATAGGCGATCTGGGGGAAGAACGCCAAAAGTAAAAGGCTTATGGTGAAGAAGAACCAGAACACTGAGCTTGCAACGCTCAACTCTTCCTTGCGGATCTTCCATACGATGCCCAAGAATACGATGAGGGCGCCTGCCACGAGAACGATGGTCAATGTCAGATTCATTTAAGCCCCCTGAACCACTGAGCGAATAGAATCGAGAAACTCTTCGAGAGCATATATGTAACGGATTTCGACATGGTGAGATAGCTCTTCCCTGCGGTACGCTCATGCATCGTTACCTGAACCTCCACGAGCTTCGCCCCACGGCGCATCAGAAGCGCGATGGTATCGGGCTCTGGACCGAAGTCGAACGTGTTCGCGAATATCTCGATCATGTCAGCGTTGTACATACGCATGCCGGAAGTCGGATCGGTGACCTTCTGCCCCGTCGTTAAGCGGATGATGGCTTGGAGAAGCGCCGATCCAGCCATGCGAGCGCTTTTCGGCTTCTCGACCGTCACGAAACGCGAGCCGATGACGATATCGGCTTTATTGGCCACCGCGGCATCGAGCATCGCCTGTATGCTCCCTGCATCATGCTGGCCATCGGCATCGAACTGGATCGCGTAGTCATAGCCCTTGCGATGGGCGTATTTCATGCCAGTCTGGAACGCACCCGCCAATCCGAGGTTCGTGGCATGCGAGACGTAGTTGAACCCATACTCTTGGCATATCTCTGCCGTCGCATCCGTCGATCCATCATCCACGATAAGGCAATCGACCCAAGGAGCGTGACGCTTAAGATCATCCATCGTAGATACGATGCTGTCCTGCTCGTTGTATGCAGGGATTATCGCAAGAACGCTATGATTCATCTTTAAGCTTCACCTCCTTTTCAAATCGGCATGGACGGCATGCGATCATTCATGCGGTATCTGCTGATACCCCGACGTTTGATCGAGATTGACATTGAAATGGGGATCGCCGCTTTCGCGCCATGACGGCCACTTCGCATAGAACAGCTTTTGGTCAGCCTCGGGATAATCATCCGTCGAAGTCGAGTAATCGTAGCGCGGGAACGGGCAGGACTCCTTGGTGAGCAGCTTGACGGTCGGCGTCTGAACGCATCGGAAACCCGTCTCCCCCATGCGGATGCAATAATCCGCCGCTGCGATCACGCTATTGAAGTCCTCGTCAAATCCGCCGAGACCCATGAAGAGTGCCCGAGGAGTCATCATGCCCTCGTACGAAACGGCGGAAGGATTCTGGAACGCACGGAGATTGCACTCATAGCCCGGGAAATCATCATCGTATCCGCGATACATGGGCATCACGCGCTCAGGAGTGATGGCGATGCCGAAGCACTTGTTCTCGCTCATGCCATAGAGCGATTTCGGGGCTACTGCGCCAACGCCCTTGATGCTGCTCAATCCCAAAAGCTGCTCGAGGGGTTCGGCGGTCATGAACATCGATCCGGGAGGCATGAACAGAAGATACTCCCCTTGCGCAGCCTGCGCTCCAAGGTTCCAAGCACGGATGAGGCTCAAGGAAGCATCATCGACCGCTCGGGCGTTTCTTACGCCAGAGACAAGCTCCGACGCACGAACTCCGACAACCACTATCTCGTAATTGCCGTAGCTATTCCCCTGCTCGAAAAGCTTTATGAGCGTGCGGGTCTGAGCATCATCGCCGTCAGCGTGCACGATCACCGATACGCACACCGCATTGCCCGGCTTGAACCAGAGATTGTGGATAAATGGAATGCCCGACGCCACGACGGTCGCCCTGAAACCATTCCTCGCGATATGGCTTTGGATCGCCCAGCGATTCGACGTACGCTCATAGGGCTTCGATCCAGGATTGGATGCCGTGGAATTCGGCCCGACGCGCCAGTGGTACAGAACGCGGGCGACATGATGCACATCGCACCCGGAGGATGATGCCAGAAGCGTCAGGTTGTAGTCTTGACTGCCATCATAATCAGCCGTGACCACCGGCATGAGCGCATATATCTCGCGGCGCACGGTCAAAAGGTGCATGACGTAATTCTTGCACAGCAGATGCTCTGGCGAATAATCCGGCTTGAACAGCGGGTTCTTGAAATGCCAGGCACGATGCTGCACAGCAACAACAACGTCCTCTTCTTCTTTACCTTCCTCGTGTTCGCCCTCGCCGTCCTTTGGCTCATCCGCATCATCGGATGCAGGCTCTTCGACGCAAGCTTCCACGATATCCTCATCGCAATAGAGAAGGCCGATGGAAGGATTGGCGTTGATGGCAGACACGTACTCGAACAGAAGGTCCGGCTCGATGAAGTCATCATGATCGAGGAAGCACACGAAATCGCCGGACGATGCCGTCACACCGTAATCGGAATTGAGCGAGATGCCGTAATTCTTGCTCAGGGGAACGATGACGATGCGCTCATCGGACGATGCAAGCGCATCGACTGCCGAAGTGAGCGCTTCGTCTTCCGGGGTAGCATTGACGAGCACGAGCTCGAATCTGCCATAGCTTTGCGCCAAGACGCTCTCGGCAACATCGTTGAGATAATCGAGGGGCGTATGGAACAAGGGAACGACGAAACTGAACGTCGGTTGAATCGCGAACTCGCTTGACGCCGCACGTTGGCGTGCAAGCTCCTCATCGGTCACTTGATGCGCCTTGATCCATTCGCCATACGCCTCGTCGGTCCATGCGTCGACGGGAAACGGATCGGGATCGATGATGGGAGGCTGCTCCGGCTGCAACTCGTAGCCGAACCTCTTCAAGCCGGCACGCACTCCGATGCCGAGCACATGTTTTACCTTAGGTAACCTTGCCATGCTTCCCCTACAATTCGGTTAGCGACGGATGCTTCGTATCTTTTTCGCTCAAGATGATCTTATCGGGATCGAATGATTCATCCCCCATCAAGGCGGGCCACTCGATTCCGATCGCGGGATCGTTCCACATCAGGCCGCCTTCGTCATTCGGATGATACACGTCATCGCATTTATAAACAAACTCGGCGGTATCGGATAACACCAGAAAGCCATGCGCGAAACCACGGGGAATGAAGAACTGGCGCTTGTTCTCAGCCGAAAGAATCACGCCTTCCCATGCCCCATACGTCGCGCTTCCAGGACGTAAATCAACGCACACGTCGAAAACGGTGCCGCTTACAACGCGGACGAGCTTGCTCTGAGGATGCTCGATCTGATAATGCAGGCCGCGCAGAACACCTTTCGTCGAGCTCGATTGATTGTCTTGGACGAACTCCACATCGATGCCGCCACGGACGAAATCCGGCTGCTTATAGGTTTCCATGAAGTAGCCGCGCGCATCGGCATAGCACTTCGGATCGACGATGATAACGCCTTCGATCGATGTCTTGGTGAATGTGAAATTCCCACTCACGATTTGATTGTCAGCCAACGTGCACCTCCGCGTATCTCCCGTAATCGTGTTAACCCTATCCGCATCCAAACGAGCATCCCTTAGCTTGATCGCCTGTTCAGATGGTGATAGCTCACACGCGTGTAATTCTGATCGAAGTTCTTGTTGAAGAACGGATCGCCTTTCACATAGTAATCGGGCCAACGGTACCAGAAGTACGACCACTCCTTCATGACACGCTGCCTTTTCTCGCCTGCATCGTCATGCCCTCTGGAAACCGACTCGCAATGGTAAAGCTCGACGAATGGGTTATAGACGATGAGCTTGTCCGTTTCACGCAGCCTCAGGCAGAAATCGACATCGTTATAGGTAACCGCGAAGGTCTCATCGAACCCGCCAAGCGACTCGAATGCCTCTCGGCTCACCATCATGCAAGCGCCCGTCACCGCGCTGACATCCTGCATCTGGCAAAGCAACGACATGTATCCGAGATACTCTTGGGGAACGCGATATCCGATATGTTCCAAGCTCCCGCTCGTCACCACGACGCCGGCATGCTGAAGGGTTTGGTCTGGATAGAGCAGTTTGGCCCCAACGGCGCCGACATCCTCGCGCTGGCAGCAACCGAGCATAAGCTCGATCCATTCGGGCGTGATGACTTCCATGTCGTTATTGAGGAAAAGGAGGTATTCGCCGTTTGCCTGTGCTGCGCCGAAGTTGATCAATGACGAGTAATTGAACCCCTCGCCTGTCCACGTCGCCACGCGGATCTTGCCATCGTCGGTTTGCACATCCCGATAGTAATCGAAGGTTTCGGGAGCAGTGCTGTTGTTCTCCACGATGACGATCTCATAATTTTTATAGGTCGTCTTCTCCACGATGGAGGAAACGCACTTCCCAAGCATCTCGGAGGCATCCTTCGATGGGATGATGATGCTCACCGAAGGCGTACCGCTCACCAAATAGTCGATGCGATTGAAACGCCCGTGGTGGCAAGAGACCTTCGCCTCGATGCCGAGGCGGCGAAGATGGTCTTGCACGACGATCGCGCTCCCGCACGATTCCTCAGGATTCTTTGAGGAAGCCTTCTTCTCATCGGCGCGGTGATGGTACAGAACCTTGCTGACGTGCGCCACGTATCCCGCGGCCTCCGTAGCCCTCAGCACGAAATCGTATTCCCGCTGCGTTGCGGAGTAGCCGATTGCGGCAGGAACCGATCGCGCTATCGAAGCACGAACGGCGATGAGATGGCGGATGTAATCGGTCGAGCGAAGGTAATCGATGGAATAGTCCGGCTTCAAGGCGGGCATGCCGTATGTGCCATCGGATAAGAGGCAATCCTCATCGCAATAGAGCACATCGGTTTCCGGACGAGCGTTAATCTCACTCGTATATTCGAAAAGGATATCGGGCTCGAGCACATCGCCCTGTTCAGCGAATGCGATGAAATCGCCCGTTGCGGCGACGAAAGCCTCGCTGACGCCTATGGCCTCGCCTTCCTTACCCTCGACGATGGCGATCCTTGAGTCGAGGGCGGAATACTCTGCGAGCGTCAGAAGCATCTTCGATTTAGCGGAATCCCCACTCACGAGGATGATCTCGAAGTACGGATACGTCTGAGCCAGGATCGAATCGACCGTTTCACGCAATTGGCGTGCGGAAGCCCGGCGAATCGGGATGATGATGCTGAAGGTCGGATTCGCTTCAAACGGATGGTGGCGCTGGATAGAAAGCTCGCTTTGCTTCGGACGCCTATCGACAAGCCAGCTATGGTAATCCGCATCAGACCATGCGTTCTCGAAATAGTAGGCGACCCTTTTCCTTAAGTCCGCTATCTGATCGTCGGCAAGGGATTCGAACCCTGCGATTGCCCTGCCGTCTTCCCCATAGGCGACGATGGTGAACCCATCTAGGGACATAGGCGCGCGCATCGAGAAATCCATTTCCCATAAAGGAGTCGTCATATCCTTCGATTCTGCGACCTTCTTCGCGGAAGCATATGTGAAGGAGACCCCCGCCTCGTTGCATAAACCATCGAAGCATCGAAGCGTGAATGGACCAGGCGAGAGCGTGCAGGGAACGGAAGCGATCCCATGGAAAATGCACTCCTCAGCCGAAAGGTCGTCTTTGGATGAGTCGTATACGGGCACGCAATCGCGGATCTCGATAACTGCACGACCGAGCGTCTTCCCGTAATCGCAATTCCGTATCGACGACAGGATGGCCGGATGCATCACGCGATTGATGCGGGACTTCCATTTCGCCTCATTCGGCTTGATCACATATTCTGCTTGGCTCAGCTTCTCGAAATGAGCCGTGAGGGCGTTGACGCACACGGTCACATCGGCACGCACTTGCGGGACTATCACCGTGAATTCGCGCGCGCTGCTCGCCTCGAGCACGGGAGAGCAGCTGTCGCCCTCGAAGACCATGCAGGGAATAGGATTGTCATTCGCCTTGGCGCTTACCGAGACGAGATTGGCAGAGTCGATATCACTGACAAGAAGCTTGAAGTAAACTTTAGCTCCTCCACGACATACACCCGTTATGTCGATGTTCATATGAAGCCTCTCCCTTGAAATCGCCTCGATGGAGCCGAATCCTCAGCTCCCCTGCCGGTCTTATTGCCCTTGCGCCTTGTACTTCGCCTCGGTCGCTTCCTTAGCGCCCTGCCACCAATCTCGATGCGTCTCGTACCATTCGATCGTTTGCGCCAAACCACCATCGAAGTCCGTGTGAGTCGGTGCCCAACCAAGCTCACGGCGGAGCTTCGTGGAGTCGATGGCGTACCTCCGGTCATGACCGGGACGGTCGCGCACCCAATCGAAATCGTCTTCCGCATACCCCATGGTGCGCAGTATCGCACGGAGAACGTCGATATTGCTCTTCTCGCCATCCGCACCGATGAGATAGGTCTCGCCGATGCGTCCTTCGTTCAATATCGCCCAAACCGCCGAAGAGTGATCCTCGGTGTGGATCCAGTCGCGCACGTTCTTCCCGTCGCCGTAGAGTTTGGGGCGCAGGCCCGAGAGCAGATTGGTGATCTGGCGCGGGATGAACTTCTCGATGTGCTGGTAAGGTCCGTAGTTGTTCGAGCAGTTGCTTATGGTCGCGCGCACCCCGTACGTGCGATGCCAGGCGCGCACGAGCATGTCGCTCGCCGCCTTCGTGGAGCTGTATGGGGAGCTGGGATGATACGGCGTTTCCTCAGTGAAGCGCGCTGGGTCATCAAGAGCCAAATCCCCATATACCTCGTCAGTCGAGATGTGGTGGAAGCGCACATCGAAGGCACGTGCTGCCTCGAGAAGACGGTACGTTCCCACGACGTTCGTCTGGACGAACGGATCGGGGTTGGCAATCGAATTGTCATTGTGGCTCTCCGCCGCGAAGTGCACGACCGCATCAGCCTTCGGGAACAACTCGGAGAGGAGCTTCGCATCGCAGATATCGCCGAGCACGAAGTCCATGCGATCCTCAGGAATATCGGCGAGGTTCTCACGATTGCCCGCGTAGGTCAGCTTGTCGAGCACGGTGATGTGCACGGTAGGTTCATGCTCCACCACCCAATGGACGAAATTCGATCCGATGAAGCCCGCAGCTCCGGTGACGAGGATGTTTCTCACGTCCTATTCCTCCTACTTCGCTGGTTGCGTCAAATCGTCCCACGAGGGATTCTTCGCGAGAGCGGGCATATTGGCGAGGTATGTCGAGAGCGCCTCTTGCCATGGACGCATCTTATTGCCGATAGTCTGTACCAAATGGCGGTTCTCCAAAGAGGAGTACGCCGGACGGTCTGCGCTCTGCGGATTGTTCTCTTTATACTCGGCGGAGGTGCAACGCACGACCGCGCAATCGCGGTCCGCGCCCTCCATGATCGCCTCGGTGAAATCGGCCCAGGAGCATGTCCCCTCGTTGGTGCAGTGGAACAGCCCAAAGCAATCGGTATCGGCAAGCGAGAGGATCTCGTAAGCAAGATCATTGGCGCTCGTGGGATTGCCCAGCTGGTCATCGACGACCGTGACGTGATCGAGCTTGGAACCAAGCCCCACCATCGTCTTCACGAAGTTCTTGCCGACATAGCCATACAGCCACGCAGTGCGCAAGACGAAGGTCCGGCTGCAATTCGCGAACGCCTCCTTCTCGCCGTCGAGCTTCGTGCGGCCGTATGCGGAGATCGGACCGGTCGGGTCATCTTCGGTGCGCGGGACGGGATCGGTTCCAGGAAAGACGTAGTCGGTCGAGATGTGGACGAACTTCGCTCCGCATCCTTCCGCTCCGCGGGCGAGATACCCGACGGCATCGGCGTTGACGCGGTGCGCGCCCTCTTCATCCTTCTCGCAGCCGTCGACGTTGGTGATCGCGGCGGAATTGACGACGAGGTCGTAAGGGCCGTAGTTTTCAAACCATGCGTCGACCGCAGCCTCGTCGGAGATGTCGAGCTCGTGGTAGTCGATGCATGTCACATCAGCATCAGCATACGATGCGGGGATCGGGCCGATCTCCGCCCTGCCGGTTGAAATGCAGCGTGAAAGCTCGTTGCCCAGCTGTCCCAAACCGCCCGTGATCAGTATCCTCATCGCCTACTCCCCCTCTTTCTCAATGTAGATCTTGCGCTCGGCGACCTTCTTGAGGTGCTCGCCATACGGGCTCTTCCCGTAGCGCTCCGCGGCAGCCAAGAGGCACTCGCGGGAAATCCAGTTGTTCTCGTATGCGATCTCCTCGATGACGGAGATCGAAAGACCTTGCGCCTCCTGCACGGTGCGCACGAACTGGCCCGCCTCGAACAGCGATTCCATGGTGCCCGTGTCGAGCCATGCGTAGCCGCGTCCGAGGGTGACTACGTTGAGCGTTCCCTCCGCAAGATACATCTGGTTCAGCGTCGTGATCTCGAGCTCGCCCCTGGCGCTCGGACGCACCTGCTTGGCGAACTCGCACACGCGGGAATCGTAGAAGTACAAACCGGTAACGGCATAATTGGACTTCGGCTCAGCGGGCTTCTCCTCGATAGAGACCGCATTGAAGTCCTCGTCGAACTCCACCACGCCGAATCTCCAGGGATCGTCGACATAGTAGCCGAACACCGTCGCCCCGCCCTTTTCCTCGGCAGACGCGACTGCTTGGCGCAGATGGCGCCTCAAGCCATTGCCGTAGAAGATGTTATCGCCTAAGACGAGCGCGCAGGAATCGCCATCGATGAATTCCTCACCGATGATGAACGCCTGGGCGAGTCCATCGGGAGACGGCTGCTCGGCATACGAGAGCTTCACGCCATAATCGGAGCCGTCCTTGAGCAGGCGCTGGAAATTGGGCAGGTCTTGCGGCGTGGAGATGATGAGTATGTCGCGGATACCCGCCATCATGAGCACGGACAGAGGGTAGTACACCATGGGCTTGTCGTACACGGGCAAAAGCTGCTTGCTCGTCACCGTGGTCAGCGGGTACAGCCTCGTACCGCTCCCCCCTGCTAGGATGATGCCCTTCATCTCGCTTCCTTTCTTTAAGATCGCTCGAAGCATCTCGATGCCGCATTGCACTTAAAATGCGAGTCAAAACCTCGCTTAAGGCCACTTCGCAAGACGCTTTCACGCATCCTTTGGAGCGAATGCATCCTGAAAGAAGGCCTAAAAACCTAAATTAGTATTATACAACGAAGTGCACGTCAGCATGCTGGCATGTGAAGGGGTTGTGTAGCACTGTCGACAAACGATTGCACGAGGAAGCCGCGCAATCGCGCCGCATCCATCACCGCAAACGGCGGGTCAGATCAATGCTCGGAGAACCAGTCGCTTACCTGGCTTTGGTCATAGAAGACGACATCGTCGCCTATAAGCTCGAAACACCCGTCATGCGCATCCACGATGCTCACCGAGCAATTCAGCGGAACACCGCCGTGCCAGAAATCGGATGGATCATCATAGACCATGTTGAGCATCGCACGAAGTGCGAATCCATGCGTGGAGACAAGGGCTGATTCGTAGTCCTTCCGTGAAAGGTCCTTGAGGAAATCCTGTGTGCGCTCGCATACCTCTTGTGTGCTCTCGCCCTCAGGAAAGCCATCGAAATGAAGCGGGTCATCGAAATACCCATGAAGATACTGCTCATCCACTTCGCATTCTCCCGGGCGGAAATGCTTGCCCTCGCACAGCCCCACCGAGATCTCGAATAAACGCTCATCGATTTGGACGGGCACGTCCTCATTCCCGCTCGCATCCAGCAACGCGCGGGCGGTGATCTGAGAGCGCGTTAGAGGGGACGCGAATGCGGCATCGAAGCGCACATCCGAGAGCGCATGTCCAACCGACGACGCTAACGCCAAGCCGCTTTCAAGCAATTCCGTATCGAGCCTGCCTTGGAAAACGCCCGCGACGTTCGCCGAGGTCTCACCGTGACGGATGATGTAGATCTTCATGTAATGCTCTTTCTTCTTGGGGCATTTTTGCCGAAGGGGATTATACCGCCATCTTGGCGAAGATGAGCTGATGGTTTTTGCAGTTGTCGTGTTATACGGTCAACTATCACGAATGCGAAAAACTCTTCATGTATCATCGTAGAGACAACCGTCTTGAATGCAGCGCGTTTTGCAGCGCATGACCTGTTCCACAAAAGGAGCGCGTTCCGTGAAATCCATAACCCGCCTCTATCTCAGCAAGAACAAGCAGAGGGTTCTCTCGGCCGTGCGCCGCATCAACGATGCGCGCAACGACCTGATCATCGACAGCCATTACAAGCAAGGCGATGGCGACGATCCCCTATCGATTACCAAGATAAGCATCATTGAGATCATCGAGGATAGGTATTGGAACAACCTTCGCGTATCGCTCGTCGCTCCTTGGAAAGATACCGATACGCTTTCCTGCGTAGCATCGGCGGCATTCGGAAGAAAGCAGACCTGCAAGACGATCGTCATCGCGAAGCACGTCATCGACTCTGAGATCATAAGCGATGGGCGCATGCTCACAGAGCTTCTCGTCACCATCCAGCTGCCTAAGCGCATTTCTTCCTACGCGATTTCCCTTGTAAACGAAGCTTGCCCCGAAATCGCCGGCAAATTCGTCTTCCGCGAGTCCGACTATGGCAGGATGCTGCATGAGTGCGGCATGCTCACCCAAAGCGCGGAGAATGATTTCAGCTATCCGGAATGGTTCTATTGGCACAAGGCGAGCGAGGCGGTGCTTGATATGCAGCGTACCTCCGTCCTCGATGCCAACCCCATCTTCAGCATCATCGTCCCCTTATACAAAACACCCCTCGATTACTTCAACGACATGGTGCAATCCGTACTCGCCCAAAGCTATCCGTACTGGCAGCTCGTCTTGGTCAATGCGAGCCCCGAGATCGACGAGCTCACCGAAGCCGTCGCAGAGATAGCCGATTCAGACGAGCGCATCACCGTGGTCACCTTGGAGGAGAACCTGGGCATCACGTTGAACACGAACGAGGGCATGAAGGCCGCCATCGGCGATTTCATAAGCTTCTTCGATCACGATGACACCATCGAGCCCGACATCCTGTTCGAATATGCGAGCGCGATCAATGCCCATCCCGAAACCGATGTGCTCTATTGCGACGAGGATAAGCTGACTCCGAACGGCGAATACATGCATCCGTTCCTCAAGCCGGATTATTCCCCCGACCTCTTGCATTGCCATAACTACATCTGCCATATGCTCACGGTCCGCGCCTCTATCTTGAAGTCGCTCGAGCCTGCAGGTGCGGAAGTGGATGGCGCGCAGGACTACAACTGCGTTTTGCGTGCAACCGAGAAGGCGCGCTACGTCCATCACGTGCGCAGGGTGCTCTACCATTGGCGCATCAACCCGACATCGGTCGCGAACGATTCGACCAACAAGCCCTATGCCACACGTGCGGGCATGATTTCCCTCGAGCGGCATTTCGAGCGCCTCGGCATCGATGCTGCAATCGATTTGAGGAAAGTGCCGTTCAGATACTATGCGAACTATACGCTCGACGAGAGCGACCTCATTACGATCATCATCCCCTCCTGCGATGATTACCGCCTGCTCGACACATGCATCACCTCTATCGCGAACAAGACAACCTACACCAACTATGAGGTGATCATCGTCGATTGCGGCACCACAGACGATGAGACCCTGACGTACTATGGGGCCATCTCCGAGAAGAGCGATAGGTTCAACGTGGTAAGGATTGCGGATGGCGAGGAGTCGGATCCCATCGATTCTGCGCGTGCGTTCGCATGCGGAGCCGCCCATGCGAAAGGCGAATTCCTCGTTCTCCTCTCCCATGATGTCCAAGTAATCACTCCGAACTGGCTTTCGGCTATGCGCGGATACTTCCAGCATGAATATGTCGGCTGCGTCGGAGGACGCATCATGTGCGCAGACGAAACCGTCTTCCATGCCGGCATCGCCATCGGCGGAAACGATGTGCATTATCTGAATCAGAACTCGACTATCAGCATGTTCAGCTACTTCGGGCTTCGGGACGATGTCCAAGATGTCAGCGCCGTCTCCTCTTCGTGCATGATGACGAGAAAGAGCCTGTTCGACGATTTGGGCGGATTCGACCCATCATTCCTCGACGACTATCAGGGCATCGATTATTGCCTGCGGCTGCACGAGACGGGCAAATACGTCGTCTACACCCCCCTTGCGGAGGTCTACCGCCATGACCCCTATCCGCGGTTCGGATGCGACGATGCTGCGTACGCGGCGAGGAAGGTCCAGAACATCGCGCTCTTCAAAAAGCGCTGGGCTTCGTATTACACCGAAGGGGATCCCTTCTACAGCGCAAACTTCCAGCAGCTCGGTCCAGAGGGGTGCTTCTATCATCTGGGTCGCGACTACGGGCTTACGGTGGTTCTGAACCGGCACGGCATCGAATACTTCGGATACGCAACGCATCCCGAAGAATGACAAAAGATGGACTTCCCTCTTCGAAACGAGAAAATGTGGTTATCGTAGCGGGATGCGCCGCGCATATCGCGTCGTTTTCGAGGTGCTATAATTACTAGTTGCGTTTAATCCCGTCAATAAAGGGCAACGAATGAAACAAGGCACGCATCATAGCAACGAGATGCAGCGCAATTGGCATACGATCACATCGCTGGTTTCACGCGACTTCAAATTGAAGTATCGCCGTTCCGTTCTAGGCGTATTGTGGTCGGTGCTCAATCCCTTGCTCATGATGGTCGTGCTGACTGCGGTATTCTCGAGCTTCTTCAAATTCGATATCGAGAATTTCCCGCTCTATTTGATCTTGGGCAACACCCTGTTCGCGCTGATGGCGGACTCCACCACGAGCGCGATGAATTCGATCATCGATTCCGCGCCTCTCATCAAGAAGATCCGCATCAACAAGATGATCTTCCCCGTCGAGAAGGTCCTGTTCACGCTCGTGAACTACATGCTCTCGCTCATCGCCGTCGCCGCGGTAATGATCTATTTCCAAATCGCGCCGACGCTGAATCTGCTCTACATGCCGCTTCTGCTCATCTTCATGCTGCTCTTCAGCACGGGCCTCGGGCTTCTGCTTTCCTCTCTCGCGGTATTCTTCCGTGATGTATTGCACCTCTGGAGCGTCGTCATCCCGGCATGGACGTACGCGACGCCGCTTTTCTACCCCATCGAGATCGTTCCGGATTGGATGCTTCAGGCAGAGGCCTTCAATCCCATGTACCACTATGTCACGTATCTCCGTGACATCGCGCTCTGGAACGTCACACCCGACCTCACCGAGAATCTCATCTGCTTCGGCATGGCGATATCCACGTTCTTGATCGGCCTGTTGGTGTTCAAGAAGACCCAGAACAAGTTCATCCTCTATGTGTAATGCGCCAAGGTGATCATCAATGCCCCGATACACCATAAACTCCCAAATCGAGCGACGCGTTAAGTTCGAAGATGACGCCTCGAAAGAGGTCATGGTCGATGTCGATCATGTCTCGATGATCTTCAATATGGCGAGCGAGCAGCTCAACAGCCTCAAGGAATACTTCATCGCCATCGCCCATGGCGAGCTGCGCTTCAAGGAACTGCGCGCCCTCAACGATGTCTCGTTCACGGTCCGCAAAGGCGACGTGTTCGGCATCCTGGGCACGAACGGCTCCGGTAAATCGACGATGCTCAAGGTCGTCGCCGGCGTGCTCGAGCCAAGCGAGGGATCGGTCACCGTCAACGGGCATATCGCCCCGCTCATCGAGCTCGGCGCTGGCTTCGACATGGACCTCACCGCACGTGAGAACATCTACTTAAACGGCGCTTTGCTCGGATACTCGAAGGAATTCATCAACCAGCACTTCGATGAGATCGTCGAGTTCGCCGAAGTGCAGGACTTCCTCGATATCCCGCTTAAGAACTATTCCTCGGGCATGGTTGCGCGCATCGCGTTCGCTATCGCCACCATCATCGTCCCCGACCTGCTCATCGTCGACGAGGTGCTTGCCGTCGGCGACTTCATGTTCCAACAGAAATGCGAGGATCGCATCCGAACGCTCATCGAGGAATACGACGTCACCGTTTTGATCGTATCCCACGATACGAACCAGATCGAGCGTCTCTGCAACAAGGCCATCTGGATCGAGAAGGGCAACACGCGCATCTTAGGCGATGCCAAAGAGGTTTGCGGCTTATACCGCCTGCTCGGCGGACGCGTCGGAAGCAACGAGGCCGAAAAGGCCATCTTGGATGCACTCAATTTCGAATTCGACGAGGAGAGCATCGAGATCCCCCGTTCCATTTGCGGAACGGACCGTTTCGATACCGCGATCAAGCTTTCCGAGGCCGCTGAATGCATCGATAGCCCCGCTATGGTGCTCTTCAACGATACCCGCTCGATCGACGCTTACATCGCAACAAGCGTTTGCGGCTTCTTGAATACAACGCCGCAATACCTCCATAACGATGCTATCCCGAGTGCGACGACGCTCACCGCGTTCAAATCCAGACCCCAGACCGTTTACGCCATAGGGACGAAGACATCGGCCGAAGAGATCGCGCGAGGGCTCTCGCACGAGGATTACACACCGCTCGTCACCGTCCTCGAATCGGACCTCTGCCTCGATTCAACGGAAACGTATCGGCATTTCAAGTCGATGGGGGCCACCTGGAACTCGACGGCGATCGTCTATTCGGCACTCGATCCCAATTACGGCATCTCGCTTCTCTCGCTCATGCCCTACGTCTACGTCAATCACACGCCAGTGTTCAACGTCGATGGCGAGGAGGGGCCGGAGCGCATCTTAGACGTGATCGGAGACTTCAAGCGCATCGTCTTCGTCGGTACCACCAAGGGTCGCGTAACGAAGATCTACGAGTACGCTACCGAAAACGGCCTTGAGATCGTCCATTTCGACGGCAAGGAGCCTTACGACGCGAACGAGCAGGTCAATGACTGGATTGCCGAGGAATGGGCCAAAGATGGCTACACGTCGTTCAGAATCGTCGTGAGCTCGCTCACCAATACGATAGACAACACCATCGTCGGGGCATTCGCGGGATCGCTCCATGCGCTTTTGCTCTTCGAAGATGTCAAGGACATCGACAGCGTCTCGAAGGCGCTGACCTATGTTGGAAACCATGCCCAGATGATCGAAGGATTCGAGTTCCTCGGCGATGGAAACCGCTTCGACAATTCCGAGAAGCTCTTGATCTGCAAGAGATTGGCGATGGCCAAAGCTCAGGAAGCCGAAGAGTAGAAAGATTTTCTAACATCATTCCATAGAAAACAAAAGGGCCCGCAACGCGGGTCCTTACTGTTTGGCACTCGCATACGGAGTGCCTGAATAGAAAAACATGCCCTGCGAGCACGACGTCCTATCCTCCCACGGACTGCACCGCAGTACTTTCGGCGATGGCGGGCTTAACTGCCGAGTTCGGAATGGGATCGGGTGATCCCCGCCTCCATGGTCGCGCTCGCATGGCATGTTCTCCGTTCCGCCTTTCGCGCGCGTGCGCGCGCCCTGGCGGCTGCATGGCGCCGTCAACGTGGAACGCGACCGCCCGGCGCGCATGCGCCGGCAGGTGCTAAAGAAGCGAAGAGCTCGGGCTATTAGTACCGCTCGCCTGAGCGCGTCGCCGCGCTTGCAGCTGCGGCCTATCGACCAGATGGTCTATCTGGGCCCTTACCATAGGGGGAACTCATCTTGGGGACGGCTTCCCGCTTAGATGCCTTCAGCGGTTATCCGTTCCGGACGTAGCTATGCGGCGGTGCCGTTGGCCGACAACCGCTCCACCAGAGGTCCGTCCACCCCGGTCCTCTCGTACTAGGGGCAGATCCCCTCAATTCCCCTGCGCCCGCGGAGGATAGGGACCGAACTGTCTCACGACGTTCTGAACCCAGCTCGCGTACCGCTTTGAATGGCGAACAGCCATACCCTTGGGACCGACTTCAGCCCCAGGATGCGATGAGCCGACATCGAGGTGCCAAACCTTGCCGTCGATGTGGACTCTTGGGCAAGATCAGCCTGTTATCCCCGGAGTACCTTTTATCCGTTGAGCGACGGCCATTCCACTCTGGGCCGCCGGATCACTAGAACCTGCTTTCGCACCTGCTCGGCGTGTCTGCCTCGCAGTCAAGCCCGCTTACACTCTTGCGCTCTGCGGACGGTTGCCGACCGTCCTGAGCGGACCTTACGCGCGCCTCCGTTACGCTTTGGGAGGCGACCGCCCCAGTCAAACTACCCACCTGGCACGGTCCGCGCGCCGGATCA
>JAUNJT010000095.1:1522-4590 GCA_030533105.1 Eggerthellaceae bacterium | reverse complement strand
TCCGAGACAAACAGCCAGACCATGCGGTTGCAGAAGTACCTTGCGCGATCGGGGATGGGCGGCCGCAGGCACTGCGAGAAGATGATTGCAGATGGGCGCGTCCAGGTGAATGGCCGGGTTATCGAGGAAATGGGCGTGCAGGTCGACCCGCGGGTCGATGTCGTGATGCTCGATGGCAAGGTCGTGGAGCTTCCCGCTGACGAGGTCGTGGTTGCGCTGAACAAGCCGGTCGGCTGCTATTCGACGATGCGCGATCAAGTCGGACGCTTCTGCATCGCAGACCTGCTGCCAACGGAGAGATACCCGTCGCTCTACCATATCGGCCGGCTCGATCGGGATACCACGGGTATCCTCCTGCTCAGCACCGATGGCGAGCTCGGCAACGCGCTGCTTCATCCCAGCAAGCATGTGACGAAGGAATACATTGCCCAGGTGAAAGGCCGCCCCACCGAAGCAGAGCTCGATCGCATCCGCACTGGCATCGAGATTCGCCGCGGCGAGCGATATCACTCCTGCGCGCCTGCGGAGGCCGAGGTCCTTGACGTGCTCCCGAAACGATACCGCGACCAGGATTCGTGCCTAGAACCTGACGAGAAAAAGACGTCATTTGTGCGCTTGGTTATCCATGAAGGCGTGAAACACCAGGTGAAACTCATGCTTGGAGAGATTGGCCACCCCGTCGTGCACCTCCATCGGGCAACGTTCGGCCCGATAAGCTGCAGCACCCTCAAGCAAGGCGAATGGCGCCTGCTCACCGAAGGGGAGATTCAAAGCCTGAAGGGTTAACGTCCAGCTTGGATTTCCGTGTTCACCCGGCGTTTACGCAGGATATCGAGCGGTGCGAGGGGCGTGTCGCTCGTGAACGAATACACATGGGCGTTATGGTCGGCTACTGCGCAGGGAATGCCATCCACGTCGCACAGGTCGGTGCATGTCACCTCGAACACATCTCTGCCGGGAGAGAGCACCTCTAGCACATCGTCGCGGTAAATCCTATTGCGCAGCGTGAACGATATGCGAAAACAGCCGTCTCCTTCGAGCGTGCAGGCTTTTACGCCACCCACGAAATCGCAGGTCTGTGTGTATTCGCGCCCTTCGTACGATTGCGCGGGCGTTCCGTAGAAGAAACCGGTGTGGTATGGGCGATGGCTTACGGTGTCGAGCTCGGAGCTATACCGTTGCGCCGGTTCGCCATCGATAACGCGACGGTACGCATTCGTGACGACGCCGACATAATAGGCGCCTTTCACGCGGCCTTCGATTTTCAGGGAGTCGACGCCGACGCGACGCAAATCGTCGATATGCTCGAGCATATTCAGATCCGCGGAACTCAGCACGAAGGAATGCCCGCCATCTTCCTCGATGGGGAAGTATTCGCCCGGACGCGTTTCCTCCTGCAGGCTCCAACGCCAGCGGCATGGCTGGGTGCAACCCCCGCGGTTCGCATCACGGCCGACGAGATAATTCGAGATCAAGCACCGGCCGGAATATGCGATGCACATCGCCCCATGAACGAACACCTCGAGTTCGAGGCTATCGGGCACTGAATCGCGGATGGCGGCGATCTCCCCGAGTGAGAGCTCGCGGGCGAGTACGATACGCTTGACGCCGAGTGAGTGATACCAACGGGCCGTGCGCGCATTCACCACCGATGCCTGCGTGGAAAGGTGGATGGCGACGTTCGGGGCAAACTCCTGCAGCATCTCGATAGCCGCTGGGTCGCTCACGATAGCAGCGTCGGCCCCGATCTCGCCAAGCGTTTGTATGTACGCCTGGAATTCGGGCAGGTCGCCCTCATGCACCAGGGCGTTCGCTGCAATGTAGGCCTTCTTGCCATGCTCGTGCGCATAGCTCACGGCAAAGGGCAAATCCACACCGTGGAAATTCTCGGCCCGTTCGCGCAAACCGAACCGCTCACCCGCAAGATATACCGCATCTGCTCCGAAATGCACTGCATATCGGAGCTGCTCCAAACCGCCGGCAGGTGTAAGAAGTTCCAAAAAATTATCCCATCTTTGTGAAGTTCACCGTATCTTAGACCATACGCCGGTTTTGCCCGTGGAAGCGCACGGGGTATGGGCTAAGATTCAGAGGATTATACCTATCGAGGAGGATATATGGAGAGAAGTGTAACGAAATATCCTTGGCTTGCCGTCATCATCTTAGCGCTTGCAGCGGCACTGGCTATGCCGGGCATCGCGATGGCGGACGAAGCCATGGAACCGCTTCCCACCAGCGCGGGGGATTCCTCCCTTGTTACCGAAAACGACGGCAACGATGCTGTCGATGCGGCTGGTTTGGAAGCAGATAACTCGGCGACCGTGGAGGAAGGCGATGGGCAACAGCCCAATAACCAAGCTCCCGAGGGCAACGAGAACGTTTCGGAGGAGCCCGCGCAGCCTGCTGCCGAGGAGCCCGAAACCGTCGAAGTCGTCAGCGACGAGCCCGTTGTTGAGGAGCCTGTCGGTGACGAGGCAGCCGAGCCCGTTGTGGCCGCTGAGGCGGAAGAGCCTGCTGCTGCCGCTCCGGCACAGGACGTGGCTGAAGACACGCCGCAAGCCGTTGCTGCAACTGCAACAACCGCTGCCGCTACCACTGCCGCGACCGCCGCACCTGCTGCAACAGCTGCCGCTGCTCCTGCGGCGAAGAAGACGGCTAAGAAGGCTGCAGCCAAGAAGTCTCCGAGCCGCCCGTTGGCCGATGGCTGGTACATCATCGAGTCTGCGAAGAAGCTTTCCCTGGTATTGGGCATCAATACCAAGAACGGAAACGCGAATGCGCAGAAAGACAAGAACAAGTCGTATCAGCGTTGGTACCTGAAGTACAGCAGCTCCAAGGGCGGTTATCGCCTCAAGAACGATAAGACGGGCAAGTATCTCGCAGTTGCCGGCGGCAGCAAGAAGTCTGGCACCAACGTGCTCCAGCTTTCCAAGAGCGCTGGCGGCAAGGGCGCTGTCTGGAAGATCAAAGTTTCTGATGCCGGTACCTATATTCTGCAGTCGCTCCTTGGACATGTATACCTCGATATCAACAACGGTAAGAAGGTCAAGAACGGCGCGAACGTCGAC